>NZ_DLHL01000003.1 GCF_002483225.1 Gemmatimonas sp. UBA7669
GATACAAGGATTGGAGAGGCGGGCGTCGGGGGCTCAGCTTGAGGACGAGCCCCCGACGCCCGCCTCTCTGATCCCCAGATCCTCCCATCCTCACACCTTCTGTTGATCCAACCCCCAATCCTCTCGCCTACCAGACCTGCCCCACCCCCAACAAGAACTTCCACGGCGCCGCCTGATCCACCGGCCGCGTCCCACCCACAAACAGCGCGTTGCCGAAGAACCGCAGCCCCGCCGTCACACTGGCGCGCACGCCATCGGTGGGCCGCGAGACCGGCGCCCAGGACACCAGCGCATTCGGGTCCACCACGGCCAGGCGGTCGATCGACGATCGTGCCGCGGCCGTTGGCGCATCGGCCCAGCCACTCTGCACACCCACACTCAGGCCCGGTGCCACTGCCGGCAGCCAGAGATTGCGCCCCACACGAATGGGCTGACGCAGGAAGGGCGTGATGTACTGCACCGACGCACGCACAGCCGCCGCGCGAGAACCGGCAAACTCCTTGTCCTCGTACGCCGGGAGATTCTGATACTTGCCGAGCTCGAAGAGCTGCTGCGACGGAATGCGCGATCCCGTGACAATGCCCACATCGCCACGCGCCAGGAACACGAACGGTCCGGCAGTGCGGCGTCCCGTGAGACGCGCTTCCGCGCGCTGCCAGGCCAGGGTCCCGTCACCGCGTTCATACGACAGCCGACCACTCAGACCCGGCCGAATGAACTCGGCGCTATTGTCGGGTCGCCACTCCAGCAATGCCGCCGAACGCAGGTAGCCACCTTCGTCCACCCCGCGATTGGGGCGGAACGCTTCGCCACCAAAGGGGCTTCGTGTTTCGCGCGCGGCACTGTAGCGATCGTCACCGACGCCCACCTCTGTGCGAAGCAGGAAGCGGCGGTTGCCGATGCGTCGCACCGCCGCCACCGTGGCGCTGCTGCGCGATACGTAGTCGTAGGGGTCGAGTGACGCAAACAAGGCACCAATCGAGTTGCCGGAGTCGAGCGGCACACGAAAGTCGTTCGTGATGTCCAGACTGCGTCCACCGCGCAGCTCGAGTGTCCACGGTCCACGGGTGCGTTCCACACTCGCGCGGCCACGCACCGTCTGCTCCGACCACGCATATCCGGCGTTCGCACGCAGCACCACACCCGGCGCCGCATCACGCAATGCGACACGGCCGCCGAGACCGGTGTAGAAGCCCTCGACGCGATTGTAGTGAATCACGTCGGCCGGCCGCGTGGCCGCCATGTCGAAGCGTGGCGGACCGGTTGGACGCCAGCGATCCGGACCGATGTCATTGAAATCATCGGCATGCATGTCCTGCGTGATGGACCCGAGACCGAAGGTCCACTGCGAGAAACGCGAGAGCGAATCGGAGGGCGCGTAAACCAGACGACGACGCGCCACAGCGCGCAGCGAGTCGGCCTTGGCCAGCGTGACCGCGTCCAGCACCGTGTCATTCACCTGCATGTCGTAGAATCGCGAGGCAATGCGAACGACGGCCTTGCCATCGCCGAGCACGGGGAGCATGGCCTGCAGTTCGATGCGCTGTCGGGCAGGCAGCCAGTAGGCGCCCTGCCGCTCGCCGTTCTCGTACTCCACGAACGCGATGGCATCGGCCAGGTTGCGCGACAGCAGTCCGCGCCGCGCGCCCGCCTGCACGAAGTGCCCGCGCAGTCGCACCAGTGTGCCACGCGTCGCATCCAGATCCATCTCACCGTCAAACAGCACGACCTTGTTGGGCACGTCAGGCCGCGGCTGCACGCGCACATGCACAATGGGAATGCTGCGGTCGCCGGCGCGCATGGTCACAATGGTGTCGCCACCAGTGTACGTGTAGTAGCGCTCGCGGTCCGTGGCCAACGGATGCACGGCCGGCAGCGTGTCGGCCGCGTTGTTGCGCCGAGGGTTGCCCGCCTCGGCGCTGCCGACGGTTGAGGGCCCGCGACCATTCCGTCCACCGGTATTGCTGCGAATGCGCAGCCGATTGCCGTAGAGCACCGGGTTCAGCCACCCCGTCTGAAACAGGGTCAGCATGGACACGTTGGCGCCAACCTGCTGAGCCCGGTACCCGCCGACACGCTGCTCGTAGTGGCCGGCGCGATTCCAGGACAGGTCACTGGCCACCTGCTCGATGGCGGCCACCACCTCCGTACCCTCTTCGCGCTTGAGCAGGATGGCGATTTCCGTCTCCACCTTGCTGCGGTAGGAAATCAGCGAGTCCGGCAAACGGTTGCGCTCACTGGCCTCGGCCAGGAACCGCAGCAACGGGGTACGCGTGGGCACGGTATCCGCGCCTTGTGCAACCACACGACTGGAGCTGATGCACAGCGCCGCGACCATCAGCGCCGCGGCAGACACTCGGGGGGCAAGAGCGATCGGCATATGCGGGCTAGTACGCTGGAGGCCGGACAGAAGTTGCATACGGTCCCTGTTACAAACCGCCAACGGCCACGCGTGCGTGGGGAGGCGGTCAGGCCTTCTTGAGCAGGGCCACGTACTCCTCCGCCGCTGTCCAGTCATGCATGGCCTGCTCCAGTTCATCGCGCGCACTGTCGAGCTGCTTCCCGAGGGCCGTGGCCTTCTGCACACCGGCGGGAGTGTCGTACAGCGACGGGTCGTCGAGCTGGCCTTCCAACTCGGTCACCCGCTGCTCGAGTGTGGTGACACGCAGCTCCGCATCGGCCAAGGTCTTCTCGGCGGCCCGCAGCAACTTTCTGGTATCGCCTGAGGTGGCCGCCTTGTGCGACTGTCGCTCACGTTCCTTCTCGCGTTCGCGCTGACGCGCGGCCAGCTCGGCGTCCTTCTGGGCCTCCGCGCGCGCCTGCTGTTCCTCGCGCTTCGCGCGCTCGGCACGCATCTCTTCCCACTCCACGAACGAGCCGTTGAACACCTGCAACTGCTGATCGCGCAGTTCCCACACCTGCGTCGCCAATCCGCGCAGCACGGCGCGGTCGTGACTCACGATCAGCACACTGCCGTCGAACTCGCTGACGGCGTCTTCGAGCACCTCAATGCTCTCGACATCGAGATGATTGGTGGGCTCGTCGAGAATGAGCAGATTGTTGGTGCTGAGTGTCAGCAGCGCCATGGCCACGCGCGCGCGTTCACCACCCGAGAGCGTGCCCACGGTGCGTTGCACCTCGTCGCCGCTGAAACCGAAGCGGCCCAGATGCCCCTGCACGAGACGACGTTCCCAGAGCGGACGCTGCGTGGCGATGGCCTCGTAGATGGTGCTGTCCAGCGGCAGATGCGCCAAGTCCTGACGGTAGTACGCCACCGAGGTGCTGGGGCCGATTTTCACGTCGCCCGAAAGCGGCGCGTGTTCACCCAGCAGCGTTTTGATCAGCGTACTCTTGCCTGCACCATTGGGACCCACCAGCGCAATCATCTCGCCGCGCTCAAGCACCACATTCACGTCGCGCACCAGGGTGCGCGGTCCTTCGGGTGTGGGCACGCCCACCGTCACGTGCCGTGCTTCCACCACGCGGTCGCCGCTGCGAGTGCCGGCGTTGAGACGCAGCGCCATCACGCCTTCCTCGCCAATGGGCGCTGAGAGGCGCGGCATGCGCTCGAGTCGCTTGCGCCGCCCCTTGGCCTGCGCCGTATTCTGGCCCGCAATGTTGCGCGCGATGTAGTCCGACTCGGCCGCGATGACCTTCTGCTGCTTCTCGAACTGGCGCTGCTGCGTCAGACGGCGCTCCTCGCGCTGCTGCACGAACGACGCATAGCCGCCCGTGTACGCAAAGGCCGTCCCGCCCTCGAAGTGCAGCACGTGATTGGCCATGGCGTTCAGAAACGCACGATCGTGACTGATGCACAGCACCGTGCGATCGGTGGTGGCGAGATACTGCTCCAGCCAGGCCGTCGTTTCGAGATCGAGATGGTTGGTGGGTTCGTCGAGGACCAGCAGCTCGGCCGGTGTGGCCAACTGACGCGCCAGCGCCACGCGTCCGCGCTCTCCACCGCTCAGCGTACCGATGCGCGTGACCTTGGCCATGGCCGGATCGAACCCCACCCCCATGAGCACACTGTCCACGCGTGACGCCATTTCGTAGCCACCGTCGCGTTCGAAGCGCTCGAGATCGCGGCCGTACTTCTCCATGGCCGCTTCGCTGTGATCGTGCTCGAGGCTCGCCGCCTGCTGCGCCAGTGACTGCTCGAGCTTGCGCAGCTCACCGAAGGCATCGGCCACGATGTCCCAGAGCGACTGATCGTCCGGGAAGCGGCGGTGCTGATCCATGAGCGCCACGCGCAGGCCGGGCATGCGCGCGACGGACCCCTTGGTGGGCTGCAGCTCGCCCGTGAGCAGACGCATGAGTGTGGTCTTGCCCGTGCCATTGCGCCCTACGATGGCCCAGCGATCGCCGGGGGCCACCGTGAAGGAGATGTCGCGGAAAATTTCCGTGGCGCCAAACTCCACGCCCACGTTGCCCATCGAAATCAGCGTCATGCGTACGTCATGCCTGCGTCACGAGTCTGCCGGAGGTGAACCCGGTAGTGTACTCGGCTCGGCCTCGCGGCGCAGGTCACGCGACGCGCGCAGGTCACGGTCCCCGCGTTCGTGACCCCAGCCGCGCAGCGCGCGCCACCAGGCGAGTGCTACGTCGCCCGTGCGCAAACCCCAGGTCAGCAACAGCGCCGCCGTGACGGCGCCGTGTGGCCAGGGCAGCGTGAACAACAGTGCGATGGTCAGCGCCGCGTACCATGCCGCCACCACAAAGAGCCCCGGCACCATGGCCCGGGCCGCACGCTCCGCCTGGTCGCGGCTGATGCGCCGGGCGAGCCCCAGCACCATGGCCCACACGGGCCCGTTGATGACCCAACCGACGACGGCGAACGGGGTTTGCAGCACCAGGCTCACCAGCGCGGGCCGAGGCCGGGGAAACTCGGCACTGCCCGCGCTGTCGGGCGCTACGGACAGCAGGGCCTCCCGCAGCCGGTCGGTGAGCCGACCCGGGCTGATCTCATCCGCGTGCTGTGCATCGAGCCACCTGCGCAGGGAGAATGGCGCCCCAATGCGCACCAGCAGGTCACTGCCCGGTGTGGCCGGGTCGCTGTAGTGCAGACCAAACGGCACAACACTCACGTCTCGTGTTGCGCCACCATCAGCATAGTCCAGCAGCATTTTTGCAACACCTGTACGCAAACGACCCAGCGCAGGGCCAGTGTGCACGCCGCCCTCGGGAAACGCCCCCACCACCTGCCCGGCGTCGAAGGCCCTGGCCACAGCCTGGGCAGCCGCCGCGTTGATCTGGGCCAGGTCCAGCCCCGAGTCCCGAAGCCGCCGCGCGTCCCGCACGCGCACCACGGGAATCACGTCCAGCGCCTCGTAGGTTTTGCGGGCCGTCCAGTCGCTCCACACCGACACCGTGGCCAGGTAGCGCACCGGTCGCGGCGTGGTGAAGTACCCCGCCAGCACGTCGGGCAGGTCGTTCGGGTGATTCCCGATCAGCAGCACCGGCCCGGTGGCCGGGATGCGCTCACGTCCTTCCCAGCGCACCTCCCGGTAGTACCAGCGCAGCGCGCGCCTGGCGACCCACAGCATGAACGGGCGGAACATCCCGTGAGCTTAGCCCAGGGGACGGGCTCCTGCCACGCACCACTCTGTAATCAGCGATTCAAAGGTAATCCCAGTCGAACGACGGTTCCGCCAGAAGCGCGAGGGTGGAGACTCAGCGTACCTCCGTGTGCTTCTGCAATACGGCGCGCGATGGAAAGCCCCAAGCCAGTTCCTCCGGATTTCGTGCTGACGCCCAGGCGAAACATCTGCGATGGATCAGGGATGCCTGCCCCGTGATCCGAGATTGATATGGAAAGGATGTTTTCCTTTGTCTCGGCATCCATGAGCACGGTGCCACCCGCCATTGAGGCTTCAGCCGCGTTGCGAAGCAGATTCACCAATAATTGCACGAGAGCGGCTCTATCCCCACGCAGGAGCACGTTAGTGGGGAACGGACGGACAATCAGGTGCATACCGAGCGTCTCAACGTACGGAACGATCGTGCTGTTGACGTCCTCCAGGACTTGCGCCAGCGAGAATTCCGCCTCTTCCGTCTTGCTTCCTCTGGCAAGTCGAAGCGCCGATGACACGGCCTCATCCAAGCGCCGGATGGAATCAGCGAGTCGCCCAACTGGCTGTCGTGCGCCGTGATCCTCGGGGAGCAAACGCGTCGCATGCTGGGCGTCGATCTTCAACGCAGTGAGATTGTTCCGTACCTCATGCGAGAGCGAAGCGGCGAATTCTCCAACAGCGGCAAGCGAGCGCTGGCGTGACAGCTCATCCAACGTCTGCCGGAGGCTGGAGGTCATGGTATTGAACGCTTTCGCCAAATCGCCAACTTCGTCGTTGGTGGACACATGCACTTCCCGATCCAGTTCACCACCGGCAACGGCGGCAGCAGCCTCAGCAAGACTTTCCAATGAAGAGGTGATTCTGCGCGCGGCAACCATCAGCACCCAGATGGTAACACCAGAAACGACGACCAGCAGCAGTATCCCAGTGGAAGCGGACCGCGCGAATGGTCTCGTGAAGGGGTCGATCGGCGCCCGCACTTCCAGGCGCAGCGGGAATCCCGGGATTTGGTGACGAATCACTTCAAGGCTCGCTGAAGCCGGCCAAGTGAATTCCGGATCGGCAACGGATCCCTCACGATCGCCGGGCATGGCACCCAAGTGTTGCTGCCATATTGAGGAGCCGCTTGAATCCTCCAGCGAAAGTGACGCGCCCGGAGGAAATGGCTTCGCCGCATCTATCGGAATGAGGCCGTGGAGCCTGACGCAAGCCTCCAACCATCCAATGCTCTCCCTCCGACTTGTGACATCAAATGCAGCGCACCAGCGCGGGATGCTCTCGGTGCTGCCTTGCGTGGTAGCGCTGCTCGGCCTGCGTGCAAGCTTTACGTCGCCACTTGCCGATCGAAGCACAACGGAGTCAATGGTGCCACTGAGCCGATCCAAGAGGTCTGACAGGTACCGTCGATCTTCTGCCTGGTCGTCCTCTGCCAGTATGCGCACTATCGCGTCGTTTGTGAGCAGCCAACCAAGCTCACCCTGCCTGTCATAGGCGAGCTGATCAACAAGTCGAGTCAGGTTGAGCGAACTCTCGACCAACTGGGTGCGAAGCAGTTCACGGCCCGCACGATGCGTGCTCCGCGTGAGCCACAGGCCAACCAAGACCAGCGGGAGCATGCTTCCGAAAACACCGGCCAGCACAAAGCGCGAGGCAAGCGGTCGACGGGCACCAACCGTTCCATTGGCTTTTGCCATGACTAGGTGTCCAGTCGAAACTTCTCGATGAGACGCGCAAGACGGGGTCTCGATACTCCGAGCATCGCGGCAGCGCGACCCTTGTGGCCGTCCACTATCTCCAGAACGCGTGTGACATGTTGGCGCTCCAGCTCCTCCAACGTCGGAATCCGAGCCGGGGTGGAAGAGGTACGAGTGCGAAGATCCAAGTGCGGCGCCCGAATGACGCCTCCTTGAGCGACCAGCAATGCACGCAACAGACAATGCTCGAGCTCACGCACATTTCCGGGCCAGGAATGTGTCTTCAGCATCCGCTCCGCGTCGGAAGACAGCTTGGCAACGGCAGTCCCGTTGGCGCTGGCAAAACGCTGCAGAATATGGGTTGCGAGCACCAGGATATCGCCTTGCCGTTCACGAAGTGGCGGCAGCAGTATTTCGACAACGCGCAGTCGGTAGTAGAGGTCCTCACGGAAAGTCCGATCGACGATCATTTCCTCGAGCGGCCGATGGGTAGCGGCGACCACGCGCGCATTGGTCCGCTCGGTGATATCCGAGCCAACTGCCTGAAATTCACGATCCTGAAGGACACGCAGCAGTTTGCTCTGGAAATCGACGTTTGTGTCCCCGATTTCGTCGAGGAAGATTGTGCCACCCTGAGCTTGTGCGAAGCGGCCTCGCCGATCTCGAACAGCGCCGGTGAATGCTCCACGAACATGGCCGAAGAGCTCTGATTCGAGCAGATTGGCAGGGAGGGCGGCACAGTTGACCGGAACGAAGGGCCCACCGGAGACGTGGGAATGCCCATGAATCGCCCGCGCGACAAGTTCTTTACCCGTCCCACTCTCACCACGGATCAGCACGGTGTCCTTGGAGCGCGCG
The DNA here is from genome assembly GCF_002483225.1 of Gemmatimonas sp. UBA7669. Lineage (NCBI taxonomy): Bacteria > Pseudomonadati > Gemmatimonadota > Gemmatimonadia > Gemmatimonadales > Gemmatimonadaceae > Gemmatimonas > Gemmatimonas sp. UBA7669. The sequence continues at coordinate 8,123 of NZ_DLHL01000003.1, forward strand.
GCTTGTCCAACCAGTTTGAAGATCGCAATCATTGATGGCGTCTTGCCGACAAGCTCACCCTCGGAAGCCAGTTTCGCTCCATACGATTCCGCGGTCTGCGCGTCGAGATCGGCGCACACTCTGTCGACAGTATCCTGAAGCTCGTCGAGATCCAGCGGTTTTACCAGAAACTCGGCAGCACCCAGTTTCATGGCTTCGACGACCGTTGGCATGTCATCGAATGCCGTCATCAGAATGACAGGAGTATGAGGAACTCGTTCGTTGAGCGCAGTCAGCAGCTCAAGACCGGAGATCTCTCCCATGCGAATGTCGCTCAACACAACTGAAGGCGCGAAGCGTGCCATCGCCCCCAGCGCTTCGGCGCCGGAGGCGACAGCCAGGACATCGTACGCCATGCCGCGAAGTGCCTCGCCGAGCGAGGCACGGATCGCTGCATCATCATCCACAAGCAGTATGCGGCGAACAGTATGGCTCATCGACGTGCTGGACTCGAGCGATCCATTCCTGACTGTGGGAGAGGTACCACGATGAACTTGCCGGATCGACCAATCGCCGTCGAGTACACGAGTTGACGGTCATCAGGGGAAAGAGAGAATGACCCCGAAGAACCGCCCAATGATGCCAACCTCCGTGAAGCGGACCCATCGAGAGGAACCTGATATAGATGGGCGCCGAGCGGATCCGCAAACTTCCGCCCTATTGTGTACACGTTCCGGCCGTCCTTCGAAAACGCCGGCAGGTTGGAGCCAAGGAGCCAGAATGGCAGCGAGATTTCTCTGGTGCTGCCACCAGTGCCGGAGGACACGTACAGTTTGCCATTCTGCGACTCGCCTCGCGCGGCCGTTGCCACCCGACTGCCATCGTGTGTCGTGGCCCACCCCCATACGGAGAAGGCAGAGTCGACCACATGCAAAACCTTTTGCGAGCCGCTGGCAGTGTTGAGGAGCGAGACCCGACCTTGTCCGTCGAGGAGAATTGATGTGTCTGATGCCCACTTCATCAGCTGAATTCCCTTGCCAGAGAACGAGGGAACAATCCCAGAAGCGTGACTCGCTCCGTTGAGCATGACTTTCCGAATACTACCAGGTTGATCCGGAGCTGCGCGCTCGACGAGAAGGATGGATTGTCCGTCGCTGGCCCACCTCCACATGCCAAAAGGACGTTCATGTCGAAAGACCTCGCGAGCGGTGCCGCTGGACACATCGACAAGGAAGAGAGAGCGACGATCCGCACTTCGTGCGACCAGCTGCTTTCCATTGGGGGACCACGCAATCGCGAGTAGGCTACCTTCGGCATCTACTTGCGTATACAGTCTGTACTGTGTGCCGTCGGTGCGTACGGTTCCCACCCGGATACTCGATCCATCGCGGGTCAGAAACGCAATGTGTCTTCCATCGGGAGACCACTGGGGCGCGAACACGTTGTCTCCCACTTCTCCGAGAGTGCGCGAAGAACCGTCAGCGAGAGTCAGCAGCCGCAACGCCGAGCGTTCGCTCCTGTCATACCAGACGATAGCTGAGTCGCCTAGGACGCCCTCATAGCGCATAGGCGAGCCCACCGGCAGGGGAAACGTGCCGATCTCGCGGCCAAGTGTGTCACACACAACACCAACGTCTCCCTCTCGCACGACACCACGCCGCGGAACCAGCAAGAGTCGCGTTCGGTCGGACGTCATGTTGGCAAATGAGAGTTCGGGTCGAATCCGAATGGTGCGCTGTTGTTTGCTGTCGATCCGTATCTGCTGGACAGTTCCAATTCCGTTCTGCACGTACAGGCTACCATCATCACGCCCCCATTCCATTGCCTCGAGCGATTGGAACCGGGCAAGAACCCTCTCAGGTCCGCCCCGCGCGGGCATCACCACCAACTCGGACGTGTCTCCAGTGATGTTGCGGCGGCTGCGCAAGTACGCCAGCCACGCACCTGTTCGGGACACCGCCGGTGCTCCGATAGCTGGCTCAAGCGAGACCCGCTGTGGAGCGGATTGGAGCGCACCGCTGTGCGGATCAACGGGGGCGGTCCAAACGTGGAGCTGATTGCTGGACCAGCCGTGGGTCCAAACAACGCGATTGCTGAGTGACGACCACGTGAAGTAGTCGCTGGTTGCTGGGGCAAGCGAGACTCTGCGGCCGCTGCCTGCGTGTACGATCTGTACACCGTCTCGAGTTCGCGCGAGGTAGAGGCGTGCGTTCGGAGCGACCGCGAACCCATCCAGCGAGTCGGTGTTCCCAAAGGTCGCGAGAACGTGCGGTACTGATGGCCTATGTCCCGGTGCACCCGTCTGTGCGGGAGCCACTGCCATCGGAACTAGGATTGAGGATGACCCAAGGGTCAGAGCGAGGATCTGCTGCCTGCTCCTGCATCCACCACGAGAAGACATCGGTTGCTCCTGGAAAGAAAGGGTCCGGACCGGCTAAGGGTCGTGCGGTCCCTCCATCTGCAGACAGCTTGCCAATCGTCCAATTTCGGACAAACCATTGCCTTGAAAGAGTTTGGAGTTTCGGCAGTGCGTCGAAACACGGAGATGATTGAACGATTTGGCCGCAGAGTGTTCACGAATCGTTCAATTCCCTCGGTCGTTCAATATTGCATGCGATCAGTAACCAACGCGCGCCTGGCGACCCACAGCATGAACGGGCGAAACATCCCGTCAGCTTAGCCCACGGATCGGCCTTACAACACCGCGTGGGCGCCGCGTTCGTCGCCCACCTCTCCACGCAGCATGCGCTGGTAGTGGGCCTCCAGCGTGTCCTTGCCGTACTGCGGCGTGGCCTCGGCGTCGTAGCGCCCCGTCTTCGCATCCCACACCAGCATGGACTCGGTGGCGTAGTAGCGGCCAATGCGCGCGAACTCCGCCGTATCACGAAGTGGCGGCAGCACCCGCGCCAGCGCCCCCAGTACGCCCACGATCACATCGAATACGCGCGGCGACACGCGCCGAAAGCGCGGCGGCTGACCAAGCAACCGAAACAGCATCTCACCCTGCGCGCGTGGCGTGAGCGCGGGACCCGGTCCACCCACCGGCAGCACCTGATTGGCGCGCGACGGATTGTCGAGACACTCCACCAGAAACGCCGCCACATCGTCATCACTGATGGGCGTGCAGGCCGTGAGCGTGCCATCGCCCACCAGCAGAAACGGCTTGCCCTGCTGCACCCGCGCCACCTGTCCCGACAGACTCTTGAAGTAGGCCGTGGGACGCACGATGGACCAGGTCAGGCCCGAACGCATGAGTGCCTGTTCGAACGCCAACTTGGCGTGCTGAAACGCCAGTCGCGGCTTTTGCACACAGATGGCCGAGAGCAGCACGAACATGGATACACCCGCCGCCTCCGCCGCGCGCAGCACATGCAGATTGGCGTCGTGCTCCACCGCCCACGCGTCGGCCGGTCCGCCGCGGCGTGACGCGAGGCAGCTGATCACCGCATCAAAGCGCTCACCACGAAACCCGTCCCGCGCCACACTCTGTGCGTCAGTGACCTGACCAAATCGCAACTCGGCTTGCGCACGAAGCACATCGCGCGAGGTACCCGGACGCACGAAGCACACGACCTCGTGCCCCGCGCGCAGCGCCTCTTGCGCGACGGCGCGGCCAATGCTGCCCGTGGCGCCCACCACCAATACGCGACGCGACGGCGGCATCGGGAATGACATTACGGCGTGCCCAGCACGCGGTACCAGGCCTGCATGGCGCGCTCCACACTCACGCGGCTGGCCATCCACTCACCCAGCGCCGGCGGCACGGCAAACGACGCCGCCGCAGCCTGCGCCGGTGTACCCGCCGCATGCCCAGCACGCGCCACCGCTTCGACATGATCGAGCAGCGCACGGTACTCCGTCATGGCTGATGCGCGCACCAGTCCACCGTGACCCGGCACCAGCACGGCGCGCGCATGGCTCAGGCGCGTGGCGAGCTGCTGCACACTGGCGGCAAGCGCACGCGGATCCGCGTCCACGTAGTTGGGGAACATGCGATACCACACGAGGTCACCCGACCAGACGAGTCCCGCGTCCTCGTCGTGCAGCGTGAGATCGCTGGCCGTGTGTCCCGCAAACGGCATGAGTTGCAGCACACGATTGCCAAGGTCGATGGTGCTGACCTCGCGGCTGCTTGTCACCACGACATCGGCAAACGCGCGCTCGAGCGCCGCACTGCGCGCCGGCGCCACGGGCGTTCCGCCAAGAGCCAGACGGCGAGTGATGTCTGTGCAGTGCACACGCGGCAGCCCGGCATCCTGTGCGTACCCCGGCAAACCCGACGCGTGGTCCACGTGATAGTGTGACAGCACCACATGCGTGGGCCAGCGGCCGGTGAGTCGCCGCGCTTCCTCTGCCAGCCAGCGCGCACCGGCGTCGCGATAGAAGCCCTCGAAGACCACCACGCCGGAGCGCCCCGCCACGATGCCGCCGTTGGCAAAGGTGGTGCGATCACCACCGGTGGGTGTCGAGATCACCGCCCAGGCATCGGGTCCCACGGCTTCCAGTCTGGCGAACGGCGTCGTGCTCACCACCGGATTGACCGGTGCCGTCCAGGCCTGACGCTGACGCCGCGGTGCACAGGCCGCATTCAGCCAGACATGCGCGACGCAGCCCGTGCCGGCCAAGGCGGCCTGTCGCAGGAACGTACGACGGTTTGTTGCGCTGGCGGGAATGGCCCCGTTGTGTGGCAGTGGTCCGGACATGAGACGCGAATCTAGCGAGCAGAGGGCCCGCACGCCGCGCGAATGTCGGGCCATCGCGGTACATTCGAAACGGGCCGACGTGACATGAACCACGTTGGCACAGACCATTGTGGTCCGTGCTTCTTCTCGACCGCCCTGACGATGGCATGCCGTGTTCCACGCGCCGCGATGATGCTGGCGCTCTTTCTGTTGACCAGCATGTCGCCGGTTATGCACACCGAACTGCGGGCGCAGAGTGCCCGCCGCCTGGATTCCGTCAACCGCATGCGCTACGCCGAGGCCAATGCCCGTCTGGGTGCACCCAAAGCTGGTGAACAGCGCGTGGTGTTCATGGGCAACTCCATCACCGAGGCCTGGGCCCAGCACTTTGCCGCGCTGTTTCCCGACAAGCCCTACGTGGGCCGCGGCATCAGTGGCGAGACCACGCGGCAGATGCGTGCACGCTTTGCCGACGACGTGATTGCGCTGGCGCCGCGCGTTGTGGTGATTCTCGCCGGCACCAATGACATTGCCGGCAACGAAGGGCCGGTCGGCAACGACGTCATTCAGCAGAACATTGCCGCCATGGCCGACTCGGCGCGCGCACATGGTATTCGGGTGGTGCTCTGCGCCGTGCTGCCGGTGTACGACTACCCCTGGCATCCCGGTCTCGAGCCCGCGCCGCGCATTGTGGCGCTCAATCGCTGGCTGGCCGAGTACGCCGCGCAGCACAACGAGGTGTTCGTCGACCTGCATACGCCGCTCGCCGACGAGCGACAGGGCTTGCCCCGGCAGTACGCCGAGGATGGCGTACATCCCAACCTGGCCGGCTATCGTGTCATGAGCCCGCTGGTGGAAGCGGGGATTCAGCGGGCCTTGGGCGCGCGCTGAATCCCCGAGTCCGCATTACCGCGGAAACGCCACCAGACTTTCCTGCCCGTTGCGGCCCACGGCCGCCACACCGAAGAAATAGTTGTCGATAATCACGTTCTCGAGCGTGAACTGATTCACGTTGCCCACGAAGCGTGAGCGGGTCCAGTTCACATCGCTGTGCTTGCGCCAGTACACGCGATACCCGATCACATCGGGGCTCGGCGAGGCCTTCCAGCGCAGCGTGGCCGACGGACGCACGGCACCAGTGATGGTGGCCGAGTCGGGCGCGGCCGGCGCCCAGGCCAGCGACTGCAGCACCGCCGCATCCAGCGCCGTCATCTTGGCCGCGTAGTCGAAGTCCACACCCTCGAGCACGTCGCCGTACTTGATGCCGTTCTGTGTGCGCAGGTCCTGGTGCTGCTTGTTGTAGTCCTCGTGCGCTTCCATGAGGCGCACCGCCGCCGCGCCTTGATTGAAGAACGGCGTGTGATGCCCGCCGCGACCATAGCGGTCGAGACGGTAGATGATGTCCACGTCGAGATTCGGGAAGTAGCGGTCGGCCACCAGATCGATGTAGCGCGCGAGCTGACGCGACGGTGTATCCAGCTCACCGCCGTTGGTGAGAATGCGCCGCAGCTCCGCCGCCGGCGTGTTGGCCGGCAGACCCGGCGCAAACACGCGCGCCTTGGTGTTCTCGTGCACACCGTCAATGCCGCGCGAGTTGCCCACCATGTCGTTGTTGATCACCGCGTCGATGCGCCAGCCTTCTTCCTTGGCCACCCGCGCCACGATGTCGCCACCAAACAGGCCCTGCTCCTCGGCCGACAGCGCCACGAAGGCCACCGAGGCATTGGGCGGATACTTGCTCATCACGCGCGCCGCCTCGAGAATGGCCGCAATGCCGCTGGCATTGTCGTTGGCGCCCGGCGAGTCGTCCTTGGCGTTCATCACATCGGTCACGCGCGAATCGATGTCGCCCGTGTGCACGATGTAGCGATTGGGCTCCGTCTTGCCGCGCAGAATCGCCACCACGTTCACCACGTTCACGTCTTCCTTGATGCGACCGGTGGGCGTGCCCTTCCAGATGTCGCTGATGTAGCGCACCTCGATGCAGCCCCCGCATTCCTTGGAGATCTTCTGGAACTCGGCGAAGATCCACCGCCGCGCAGCACCGATGCCGCGCGTGTTCGACAGCGTGTCCGACAGCGTGTGCCGCGTGCCGAAGTTCACCAGCGTGGTGATGTCGGCCTTGATGCGATCGGCCGACACCGCCGCCACGAGATCGTGAATGCGCGGGTCTTCGTTGGAGGGAATGGGCGTGGCTATGTGCGGGCGCGGTGCGGCCGGACGGGCCGCGGCACCCCGCGTGGGCTGGGCCTCCAGGGCCACGGGCGAAATGAGGGCCGGGGCGGCCAGGGTGGCGCCAGCCACGGCGAGCAGGGCGCGGCGGCCCAGGCGGGACAGATCGGACGTCATGCAGAAACCTCGGGAGGGATGAGCCCGGCCCCTCGGACCGGGAGACCTTGAGCATACGACCATCCGCCCCCGTCTGCTGGCCTCTGGGAACCGGAGCGCCCGTTCGAAGTACCTTGTGACGATCCCGCCACAGCCCGAGTTAGCTGGATGTGCCCCCTCTGGACGTGACCCCCACTGACGCCGCACTCGTTCGCCAGGTCTTGGCCGGACACACCGAGGCATTCGCTGCCCTGGTGGACCGGTACCATGCGGCCTGCCTGCGTGTGGCCACCAACCTGCTGGGCAACCCGGACGACGCCGAGGACGTGGTGCAGGACAGCTTCGTCCGCGCCTATCGCCATCTGGGCAGCTACCAGGAACGGGACAAGTTTGGCGCCTGGCTCACGCGCATTGTGGTCAACCAGTGCCGCACCCGGGCCAGCCGCGAAGCGCGCTACGTACCGTTCGACCACGAACGACCCGCAGCGGACGCCGGAGTCTTGGCAGATCGGCTGAGCGCGCCGCCCGATGTGGAGCAGCGCGAGCGGGCAGCCGAGCTGCGTCATGCGCTGGCCCAGCTGGGGCCGGAGCAGCGCGAGGCCGTGGTGCTGCGCTTCGGCGAAGAGATGAGCTACGAGGAGATGGCCGCCCTCACCGGTGTGGGGGTGTCGGCCCTCAAGATGCGCGTGCAGCGGGCCTGTGCCCGGCTGCGAACCCTGCTGTCGGAGCAGCTGTTCTCATGAAGCCGTCCATGTCGTCCTTCGATGCCGACCGCGAGCCGCTGCCGGGCTGGATGATCGAGGCCCTGCGCGCGCCGGCCACGTCCCGCGCCGATTCCCGCGCGCGCATCATGCAGCAGGTGGGTGCCCTGCCCGTTCCGCGTCGGGTGGCACTGCCGCTCAGTGCGGCGGGCCGGAGTCGCTGGCGCCGGCGCGGCGCGCTTTCGGGCATTGGCAGTGTGCTGCTCACAGCCATGCTCACGCTCATGGTAAGCGTGCGTTCGGGCAACGAGGCCGCGCTCGCGGCGCGGGTGCAGCCCTCGGCCATCGTGCTGGGTGACAGCACCGTGCCCGTGCGTGGACCCGACTCCCTCGCGCTGGTGCTGCGCGGCAAGTTCCTCGACACGCTCTATGTGGTGGAGTACGTGGTGCACGGCCGCGGCGTGCAGAGTGTGTCCGTGCGTCGTGAAGCGGCGCGTCCGCGCGACCTGGCCGCGCCAGCTCGTCTGGCGCGCGTGTCGGCCACCGAATGGCGCACACGGGCACTCGTGCCGCGCGAAGCGCGAGAGGTGGCCTTTGTGGTCAACGACATCGAGCTCGCGCCCGTGCCCTTGCGGGCATTGTAAGCTCCCGCGTTGTGGCCGGCGCAGTCGCGCCGCGCCCCCCGTCTTTCCCCACACATGATCACTCAACCTCGCGTCGCTGGCCTCAGGGCCGCGATGACCGTGTCGGCTACCTCGGCACTGTGCCTGCTGCTCGGCTACTCCCTCCTCTGGCATGGCGGCACCTCGCTGGCCGCAGCGCTCATCACGCTGGGCTACGTCGTGGGCATACCGCTGGCCCTGATCCTGCTGGCCCGCGACGGCACGCCAGCACATCCCGATGGCGAAGCGCCGCCCTGGCGCGTGGCGGGCGGAGTGTGGCTGGCGGTGCTGGCGCTCTATGTGGCGACACTCGCGCCCACCACCGCCATGTGGGATGCCAGTGAATACATCGCCGCCGCCAAGGTGCTGGGCATTCCGCATCCGCCAGGCAATCCGCTGTTCGTGCTGCTGGCGCACACCTTTGCGCTGCTGCCGGTGCCGCTCTCGTTTGCCGGCCGCGTGAACCTGCTCGCGGCCACCACCAGTGCGCTCAGTGCGGCACTCTGGTTTCTGGTGGCCTTTCGCGCGCTGCGTGGATGGCACCTGCCGCGCATGCCACGTCTCGTCATCAGCGTGGCCTGCGCCTGGATTGGTGCCACCTGCTTCACGGTGTGGAACCAGAGTGTCGTGAACGAAAAGGTGTACACCGTGGCCATGCTGGGTCTCGCCGCATCAGCGTGGGCCGCCATGCAGTGGCTTGACGCCCAACCCGGTTCACGTCGCGCCGCCAGTCTGCTGGTGCTCATCGTGTATCTCTGCGGACTGGGCTATGCCAATCACCCCGCGGGTTTTCTGCCGCTTCCGGCATTGGGTGTGCTCGTGCTCTGGCAGCGTCCACGCACGTTGCTGGCCTGGCGCACACTTGCTGCGTCAGGGCTCATGCTGGCGGTGGGACTCACCCCCTTCCTGTATCAGCCCATTCGCGCCGCCTATCGTCCGGCCATCAACGTGGGCGCGCCCACGGCCTGCGACGGACCACCGCAACTCGCCTGCACCTTCAGTCGGGACACGTTCGACAAGGTGCGCGCCAATGTCTCGCGTGAGCAGTATGGCGGTCATCGCGTGGCCGATCGCCAGGCGCCACTCAGCGCGCAGTTCGGCATGTGGTGGCAGTACTTCGAGTGGCAGACCATGCGCGACGCGGCCGGCCGGCTGCCACAGCTGCAGCAGGCGCTGGCCATTGTCCTGTTGCTGCTCGGCCTCGGCGGCGGCTTCATGCACTGGCAACGCGACCGCAGCTCGTTTGCATTCTTTGGTCCGCTGGTCTTCACACTCACACCAGCGCTCATTGTGTACCTCAACTTCAGGTACGGCGCCACGCAGGCGCCCGAGTTGGGCAACAGCGTGCCACGTGAAGTGCGCGACCGCGACTACTTCTACCTCTGGAGCTTCGCCACCTGGGGCGTGTGGGTGGGCATGGGGTTGGGTGCGCTCTGGCAGCGCGTGGCACGCCACATCACCTGGCCACGCAGCGCCTTTGTCATGAGTGTGGCACTGCTGCCCGTGCTGCTCAATGCCAACGCCGCGCCGCGCCGTGGTCAGGAGTTCACCGCGCGCTGGGGCCGCGACCTGCTCGAGTCGGTCCAACCCAACGGCCTGCTCATCACCAGCGGGGACAACGATTCCTTCCCCGTCTGGTATGCACAGTTGGTGGAGGGTGTGCGGCCCGACGTGACCATTGTCATCACGCCCTATCTCAACATGGACTGGTTCGCGGCGCCCCTGGTTCCAAACGCCGCCGGCATTCCGCCCTACCTCGAACTGCCGCAGCCCGTGCGTTTCCAGCATGCCGGACTCACGGCGGACATTCCCGCCGGTGTGCTCACACGCGATCAGCTCATGGTGCTGCAACTCATCAAGGACCGCTTCCCGCGTCAGCCCATTCACTTCTCGGTCGGTGGCTACGCGGAGTCGCTTGGATTGGGGCCGTATGTCGTCACGCACGGACTCACACAGCGACTGGTGAATGCGCCGGCGTCGGGCGATGCGCGCTTCCTGCCCTTCGAAGGCGGACACATTGATCTCGCCGTGAGCGACTCGCTCTGGCAGCGCTACGAAGCGCCCTCGGCGCTCCTGCGCCAGTCCCAGTGGGTGGACACGCCCTCGGTATCCATTCCCGCAGCCTACGTCTTCACGGGCCAGCTCGTGGGCTTCGGACGCCTCGTGCGTGGTGACACGGTGGGCGGTGACCGCATCCTGCAGCGCACGGATTCGCTGGCCAGGGTGGTGGGGCTTACGCGATAGTATTCTGCATGACCTTCGACCCCATGCGATTCCTGCGCGGCGAGCTGCGTCGCTCGCTGCACGGGCCGGCCTGGCACGGACCGGCCCTCTGTGAAGCACTCGCCGATGTGACGGTGTCGGAAGCCTTCGCGCGGCCCGCGTCGGGGGCACACTCCATTGCACAACTGGCCCTGCACGCGGTGGCATGGATGGAGGAAGTCCATCGCCGACTCGGCGGCGCCGAACCCGACGAGCCGGCGCGTGGTGATTGGCCCGCGGTCGGTCCGCGCTCTCGCGCGCAATGGGACTCGCTCAGAGCGCTCGTCACATCGACGGGCGACGCGCTCGAGCAGGCGCTCACCACGTTTCCTGCCGAGCAACTGACCGAGCGCGTCGGCAGCGGCTCACACAATGCGCCGCTCGGTAGCGGCGTACCGTACGCCGTCATGCTCTCCGGCGTCGTCCAGCACAACGTGTATCATGCGGGGCAAATCGTACTGCTCAAGAAGTCACTGCGAGCCTGACCTCGACCTCGACCAGAACCCGAGGCGCCATCCACAGCCATGAGCCGAGCGTGATGGGTTCTGGGTGAGAGTGGTTCGGGGGCGAGATCTCGTGATCCATCACTTTCGGATGGCGTGATGCAGCCGCTGCACCACTCACACTCACAGCCCACGTCCCACGGCCCACGGCAGTGGATGGCGAACCCCGACCCCGACCGCAGTCCTACAACGCCCGCACCCAAATATTCCTGAACCGCACCGGATGCGAATGATCCTGCAGCTGAATTGGCAGCCGCATCTCATGCACCGAATACGGCACACGCGCCCGATTGGCCGTGGGCCCCACCAGCGCCTGGTTGTCGTGCACCAGCACACCGTTGTGCTTCACCGTGAATTTGGCCGGTGACACCAGCTTCCCATCGGCAAAACGCGGCGCCGTGTAGACAATGTCGTAGGTCTGCCACTCGCCCGGCTTGCGGCTCACGTTCACACGCGGCGGATACTGCCCGTACAGCGCGGCCGCCTGCCCATCCGGGTACGTGGGGTTGTCAAACGAATCGAGGATCTGCACCTCGTAGCGTCCGCCACCAAAAAACACGCCGCTGTTGCCGCGGTCCTGATCGCTGCCCACCGGCGGGTTGGGCGACATCCACTCGATGTGCAGCTCCACGTCGCCGTACGACGCGCGCGTGCGCATCGTGCCCGTGCCCGGCACCACCTCAAACGCATCGCCCACAATCTTCCAAGCGGCCGCGCTGCTGTCCGCCATCTCCCACGCGTCCAGCGACGTGCCGTCAAACAGCACGACCGCGTCGGCGGGGCGCGCCACGACCACATACGGACCGGCGTCCTCTACCGGTGGCGCAGGACGCTCGCGTGAATGCTGCGGCCAGCCATCGATGATGGAGTCGGGCACCGCCGACGCGATCACCTCGGCAGTCGATGGCGTATCGCTTGATGCCGAGTCATCCGATGCCGAACGACCAGCACCACAGGCAGAGGACAACACCACGGCGCAGCCCACGAAGAAGGTGGCAAACGAGCGCGAGAGAGTGTGCACGAGGCAGCGAGTAGAGGGCGAGGCAGAATCAGTGAACAGCGCAACGACCTGCAAACTACAGCACGTTCACGCCCGTGGCGGCCACGAGAATCTCCGTCCAGTCCTGCGCATCCAGACGCGTGCGGGTGGCAGCCACCGCCTCCTCCAGCACCGACAGACGACGCGAGCCGGTGATGGGGTGCGGGTGACAGGGCAGCCGCAGCAGCCAGGCAAAGGCAATGGTCGTACTCGTGACCTCGTGGCGCGCGGCCAACGTGGCCACCGCCTGCTGCACACGCTGCACATCGCTCCCTTCACTGGTGAACAGCGCGCCGCCACCCAGCGGCGACCAGATCATGGGCCGCGCGCGCAGACGCTGCGCCTGATCGAACGTGCCATCGGTAATGGGCGCCCGATGCAGCGGATGGCACTCCACCTGATTGGTGACCAGCGGATAGCGCGCGTGCAGCAACTCGAATTGCGCCGGTGTGAAGTTGGACGCGCCAAACGCCAGCACCTTGCCGTCATCCGCCAGCTTCTCGAATGCCCCCGCCACTTCGTCCGCATCCATGAGCGGATCGGGACGATGCAACAGCAGCAGGTCGAGACGATCGGTGCGCAGCGCGCGCAGTGACTGCTCCACGCTGCGCACGATGTGCCGCGCCGAGCTGTCGTAGTGCTTGATGCGCGTGCCCGGATGCTGCGGCGACACCAGCTGAATGCCGCACTTGCTCACCAGCTGCATCTGCTGACGGCGTTCGGGCGCTAGCGCCAGTGCCTCGCCGAAGAGCGTCTCCACGGTATAGCTGCCGTAGATGTCCGCATGATCGAAGCTCGTGATGCCCAGCTCAAGACACTGCTCGATCCAGCGCAGACGCTCCTGTGGCGTCCACTGCCACGCCGCCATGCGCCACACACCGGCAACGATCGGAGAGAGCACGGGTCCACCTCCTCAGGTCATGAGCGGATGAGCCGCGCCTCGGCGCGACAGCCCGCCCGGTTCAGAGCGTGCGAAACTGCAGCGTTACCTGCACCACGTCACCGTGGCCCGCCCCCTGACGCACCGCCTTGGGCAGCGCGAGCAGCGTGCGTCCGTCCTTGCCACGCCACACGCTGGTCTCCCAGGTGCTCCCCAGCGCGGTGGCCGTCACCGGTGTACGGCCCCAGCCATGGGTGACGGGCGGCGCCAGACCCGACGGCACCTCCACGAACGTCCATCCCCCCTTGCCGGGGTAGGTGAACAGGGTGCCGGAAAACGTCCCGCCAAAAGCCAATGGACTGGCGGACGATCCATCCCCGCGTCGCGCCGCTGATCGCGACCGTGACTCACTTCGGGATGATTGGCGCGACGGGCGTGGGGAAGCCATCGTACGAGTGTGTGGCGTGGGCCGCCGTCCGGCTAGGGGACCGCCCTGACCATTGCGACCGTTTGGCATCGCCCCGCCATACCTCACCCGGGAGTCCCGCATGTCACATCTGGCCCACACGCATTCCGCCGTCATCCGGCTCCGTCAGCTGGCCCGTACCGCCGTGCCGGCCATGCTGCCCGCCATGCTGATATCCCTGTTGCCTGCCTCCTCTGCCAGGGCGCAGGCGGGACTTACGGGCACGCTCATCATCACCAACAAGCAGCCGTCCACCGCCACCCTCGTGGACGTGGCCTCCGGCCGCACACTTGCCACCCTGCCCACCGGACACGGCCCGCACGAAATCGTGATCACCCGGGACGGCCGCACCGCGGTGGTGACCGACTACGGCACCGGTTCGCAGCCCGGCAGCACACTCACCGTCATCGACATCGCCAATCGCCGCGTGGCTCGCACCATCAGCCTCGGCGACAATCGGCGGCCGCACGGCATTGTGCTGCTGCCCGGTGATTCCATCGCCGCCGTCACCGTCGAGGCCAATCGGGCCGTGCTGCTCGTACGCCTCGCCACCGGCGAGATCGCCAGGACCGTGCTCACCAATCAGGCCGGGTCGCACATGGTGGGTGTCACAGCCGACGGCACACGCGGCTGGACGGGCGACATCGGCAGCAACACCGTGTCCGAACTCGACCTCGTGCGCGGGGTCGCACTGCGCACCGTGAGCGTGCCTGCGCAGCCCGAGGCCATCAACGTCACGCCCGATGGCAAGGAGGTCTGGGTGGGCAGCAATGCCACCGGAAAGGTGAGTGTGGTGGACGCGGGCACCGGACAGGTCAGCACGGCCGCCGAGGGCTTCGGCTGGCCCTATCGTGTGCTGTTTTCGCCCGACAACCGCACCGTGCTGCTGCCCGATCTGCGTGGCGAGTCGCTGCGCTTCGTCGACCGCGCCACCCGCAAGGAACTGGGCCGCCTCGATCTGCCCGGCAAGGCACCGCAGGGCATTTTCTTCGAGCCCGCAGGGCGCTACGCCTTTCTCTCGTTCAGCAGCGCGGGCGTGGTCGCCGTGGTGGACGTGAACGCGCGCCGCGTTGTGCGCGAAATCCCGGCCGGCGACACGCCCGACGGTGTGGTGTTCACGAGCTTCAGGCCAGCCACTCCTTGAACAGTTTTTCGTCGACACCAACACACAGCTTCTGCTGACAGCGCACCAGCGGTTGCTTGAGCAGAAGCGGCTCATCCGCGAGGATGCTCAGCCACCGCTCCTCGCCGTAGAGCGCCGTGCGCAAGCCGAGGTCGGCAAAACGCTTGCTGTCGCGGTCGAGAATGCCCTCAATGCCGAACTTCAGCACGAAACGCTTGAGCTCGCCGATGGCGGCGGCGCGCTCCGCCAAATCCACGAAGTGTGTCTTCACTCGGCGCTCCGCAAAAAAGCGGAGCGCCTTGCGCGTTTCGGCGTTCTTCTTGGTGCCAAAGATCTGTACTTGCAGGTCGGAAGCGGCCATGGGCAGAAAGACTACTCGCGTGTGCGCCGTGCTGGCACTGGGTGGGCCGGTCATCAGCCGGTGAAACTGCCCCTCAGACGAGGGCGTAAACCAAGGCAGCGGACCGGCGTGCCGCGTCCCTTGCCACCACCCCGCCTTCCCATCCGTCGCGCCCCCAAGTGGAGACTGCATCCATGTACCAGGAGACCAGCGGCGCGGCCGCGACCCCCAGCGTCAGCAACGTCATCTCCATGGTGCAGCTGCAGAACCTGCAGCAACGTCGCGAGATCATCGCTGAGCAGTACCAGAACACCATCGCCGAGCGGGGGCGAATTGGGCAGGAGCGACTGAACGCGCAGGCCCGCGGCGACATGGACATGGTCAAGGAGTACGACGCGACCATCGCCCGAATCGGCACCCGACTGCAGACGCTCGAACGGAGACTCGCCGACGCGGACCGGCAAATCGACGAGGCCATGCAGACACCCATCGCGATCGAGGGAGAGCCTGCAAGCACGACCGACCCGGTGGTCGCGAGCAATCCGGGCACTGCCATCGCAGTCATTCCGCCCACCGGCTCTCAGGTGGACGGCATGCTGCGCGCACAGGCCAATGAGTATCAGCGCGCCATGGCCATCGAGGCGGTCGGCCTGCTGCTGCTTGGGGCCGTGCTCTGGCGCTTCGGCGTGGCGCGTGGTCGTCGCAAGGCGCGTGAAGAGGCGCTGGCTCTGCCCCAGGCGGCGCGCAATGACGACCGCCTGCAGCAGGCCGTGGACGCCATTGCCATCGAGGTGGAACGCCTGTCCGAAGGCCAGCGCTTCATCAACAACCTCATGGCCACGCGTCGCCCGGAGCGCGAAGCGCTGCCCTCACTTCCCGGCACGACGCCCAACGACGGCACCCGCATCACACCGCATTGACCCCGAACGTACCGGGATGATGGTGGACAGGCAGACCGGGATGATGGTGGACAGCGGGCCCGGGTTTCGGGCCCGTTCCCGCGCTACGCGCTTATCCCCGCCTCCGCCTCGGCGATCGCCCGCTTCTCGTCATCAAACGCGTTTTCGCTGCGCGACACGACCAGCGTGGCGACGCCGTTGCCGATGAGATTGGTGATGGCCCGCGCCTCGCTCATGAAGCGGTCCACGCCCAGCAGCAGCGCCACTCCCTCAACCGGCACCGTGCGCGTGGCGGCCAGAGTGGACGCCAGCACAATGAAGCCGGAACCCGTCACGCCCGCGGCGCCCTTGCTGGTCAGCATGAGAATGCCCAACAGCGTGAGCTGCTCACCCCATGACAGATCAATGCCATACACCTGCGCAATGAAGATCGTGGCCATGCTCAGGTAGATGCTCGTGCCGTCGAGATTGAACGAGTAGCCCGTGGGAATGACCAGCCCCACCACCGGCTTCGCGCAACCATAGCGCTCGAGCTTCTCCAGCATGCGCGGCAGCGCGGCCTCACTGCTGGACGTACCCAACACCAACAGAATCTCCTCGCGGATGTAACGCAGGAATCGCCACAGCCGAAAACCGTAGGCGCGGCAAATCAGGGCCAGCACCACAAAGATGAACACGGCCATGGTGAGATACACGTCGAGCATCAGACGCCCGAGTGGCAGCAACGTCTTGAGACCAAACGCGCCCACCGTGTAGGCCATCGCGCCAAACGCACCAATGGGCGCCACCTTCATCACAATGGCGACAATGCGAAAGAACACCGCCTGCAGTCGCACCAGCAGGTCCATGAGGTCACGGCCCGCGTCGCCGACTGCGGTGAGCGCCACACCAAACAAGATGGAGAAGAACACCACCGGCAGCAGTTCACCACCGGCAAACGCCGCCACGATGTTGCTTGGCACGATGTGCAACAGAAACTCGAGCGTACTCTGCTGCGCACCGGCACTGGTGTACTTGCTCACATCGCCGGTGGCCATCGCGGAAATGTCGAGGCCCGCCCCAGGCTTGGTCACATTCACCACGACCAGACCAATCGCCAACGCGAAGGTGGACACGACTTCGAAGTAGAGCACGGCTTTGCCGCCCACCCGCCCCAGCTTGCGCAGATCGGCCATGCTGCCGATGCCATGCACAATGGTGAGGAAGATGATGGGCGTGATGACCATCTTCACCAGGTTGATGAAGGTGTCGCCGAGCGGCTTGAGGGCTTTGGCTGTATCGGGCGCCGCCACACCAAGGGCCACGCCAAGCGAGACGGCCACCAGCACCTGAAACGTGAGATTGCGAACGAGGCGGGAAAGCACGCGGCCGGAAACGGACAGAGGGAAGCGCAACCTGCGGAGTTGACCGCGCAACCTCGCGCCCGGCGACGCGATGCGCGAGGGGCACTAGAATTCCCGCATGACGCGCGAGTATGACCCGGCCTGGTGGCTGCCCGACCCTCATTCGGCCACGCTCTGGGGGCGACTGGGCCGGCGGGAACCGCAACTGGGCAGCCGTGCCCTGCCAATCACACGCGAGCACTGGGACACCCCCGACGGGGACTTCATTGAGCTGGTGCGCTTGGCGCCAGAAGCACAGGCCACCGGCCGGCCCCATTCATCCGCTCAGGAGCAGCCTCGGCTCCTCGTTCTGCATGGCCTCGAAGGCGGCACCCACTCGCACTACGTTCGTGCTCTGTTCCGTGAGGCCCAATCGCGTGGCTGGGCCGCCGACCTGCTGCTGTTCCGCAGCTGTGGTTCGGCCCCCAACCGCCTACCGCGCTCCTACCACTCCGGCGATACCGGCGACGCCCGCTTTGTCCTCGAACGGCTTCGCCATGCCTTCCCCAACGTCCCTCTGGGCGTGGTCGGCGTCTCGCTGGGTGGCAACGTGCTCTGCAAGTTGCTTGGCGAGCTCGGGCCGGCGGCGAATGGGCTCATAAGCGGAGCCGTCGCCATGTCTGTGCCCTTCGATCTGGCCCGCGCGTCGAGACAGATTGGGCGCGGTTTCGGCGCAGTATACGAACAGTTCTTCCTCAAGTCGCTCATTCCCAAGGCGCAGCACAAGCTCGCCCGTCACGCCGAGCTGCGGGACCGTGTTACACTGCCCCGCATCCGCACCCTTTGGGAGTTTGACGACGCCTTCACCGCACCCGTCCACGGCTTTGCCAGCGCCGCCGACTACTACGAGCGCTCCAGTTCACTGCCGTACCTTGGCGGCATCCGGGTGCCCACGCTGCTCCTGAACGCCGCGGACGACCCGTTCCTGCCGCCCCAGGTGCTCGGCGAGGTCCGGGAACAGCTGCAGGGGTCGGCGGCGTCCGACTGGGTAACACCCGAGTTCCCGTCTCGCGGCGGCCACGTGGGCTTTACCGCCGGCGGCTGGCCCTGGGCGGCCTGGTATTACGGGGAGTGGCGGGCGGCCGAGTTCCTGGCCCAGGCCTTTGCCGATGCGAAGCGCTACCGGGTCGTCTAGACTTCCTCTTGTTGCTGCGTTTTCCTGAACGGTACATGACGTGACCGCTGTAACTCTCGCTTTCCTGCTGACAGGGCTCGTCCTCGGCGTGGTGGCCATGCTGCATGGCACCGAGCGCCGCGCGCTGCCGCATGGCGCGCCCCACGAACGCCGCACTGAGCACAACCCGGCCTCTGAGCCCTCGGCGCTGTTCAACCTGTCCAGCGTCGCCGCCTTTGCCTTTGCTTTTGGGCTGACCGGTTATCTGCTCACGCGCTACGTCGAGTGGCCGTGGTATGCCCAGTTGCTCGTCGCCCTTGGTGCAGGGGCCGCCGCCTATGCTTTGCAGGCGTTGCTCATTGCGCGTTGGGCCATTCCCAGCGCCCGCGCCGATCAGGTGGACACACGCTTTCTGCTGCAGGGCACCCTGGCACGAGTAGTGGACGCCGCGCCGGCTGGCGGCGTGGGGCGCTTGCTCTACACGCTCGACGGCGCCGAGTATCAGTTGCCGGTGCGCGCCATGGATGGCGAAGCGCTGGCGGTGGGCACCGAGGTCGTCATCGACCACCTGGATGAGGGCGTGGCCGTCTGCGAGCCCTGGGCCAGTGTGGAGCAGCGGCTCTGATGCCGGGCCGCTGGAGCTGGACGGACGCGGCCATCTTCATCGCGGTCATCAGCGCGCTGCAGCTGGCCATGTTTGTGCTGCTCACCAAGGTGTTCTGCGGCATGTTCCCCGAAGGCGAGCAGTGCCCGGTCTGCGACGAGCACACGTCGGCGGTGGAGCGCAGCGGCTGGTGGAAGCTTTTTGCCCGCCGCTTCCGGCGCAGCTGGTGCCTGGCCTGTGGCTGGGAAGGCGTGCTGCGCCGCAGTGATGCGTGGATGCGTGAATCGCGCCATGCCCTCTGGCGCGCACGGTTTCAGCGCGTCTGGTCCATCGCAAACAGACGCAGCCACTCCGGCCAGTTGCCACTCAGCTCGAAGAAGTCGTCGTAGTACACGAGCCCTGCGTCCTCGAGCTGGGCGATGAGATCCGATGCCGAGTCCTCGCCGACCAGCGGACCAATGACGATGAGTCCGCCCTCGACCCGGAACTCTTCGGGCGTGAGGTTGAAGGCCTCGTCGATCTGGGCGCGGGTGAGCTGGACCCGTTCAAAGGCCTCGCGGCGGATGAGCACGCAGGGCGCGGTGTGCGATAACATGAGGGGCATACGTCTCCAATCTGCGGGCAGACCGCGCACGCCGGTACTCCCGCCGCAGGTTTGCTGGCGTCCGGTGCGTCGTTTGTCCGTTTCCCCGTCACTTTTCTCGCTGCACTGATGTCCTTCGCCGATGCCATGATTTCGCCGGATAGCGCGGCGCTCGAGGCCCACTTTGATGTCATCGTGGTGGGCGGTGGCCATGCCGGCACGGAGGCCGCCGTCGCCGCGGCGCGCACAGGAGCGCAGGTGGCGCTCATTACCGGCGCGCTCGAACAGATCGGACAGTTGTCGTGCAATCCCGCCATCGGCGGCATTGCCAAGGGCACGGTGGTGCGTGAAGTGGATGCACTGGGTGGCATCATGGCGCGCGCTACCGACATGGCGACGCTGCAGTTCCGCATGCTCAACCGCGGCAAGGGTCCGGCCGTGTGGGCACCACGCGCGCAATGCGATCGCGGACTGTATCGTCGCGCCGCGCGGCAGTTGCTCGAGGCGCACCCCAATCTGATGACCATCCAGGGCATGGTCGCCCGATTGCTGTTCGACGCCGGCGCCACGGGTACGCCGCGCGTGGCCGGGGTGGAGACGCGCGAAGGCCGCCGCTTCGGCGCGCGCGCCGTGGTGCTGACCACCGGCACCTTCGGGCGCGGCACCATGCACATCGGCACCGACACCCGCATCAGTGGTGGACGTGCGGGCGAGGCCGCGTCGCTGTGGCTTGGCGAGCAATTGGATGCGTTGGGTTTGACCACGCTGCGCTTCAAGACCGGCACGCCCCCTCGCATCGACGGGCGTTCCGTGCAGATCGACGTGCTCGAGCAGCAGGACAGCGAGATCGACGCGTTCGACTATTCATGGTCGCACTTCTGGACCACGCCGCGCCGTGGACGACATCCCGCGCAACTGCCGTGCTGGATTACCTGGCTGGAAGCTGAAGGCACACACTACATCGCCGAGCATATCGGGCAGTCAGCCATGTATGGCGGCGCCATTGCCTCGCGTGGACCGCGCTACTGTCCGAGTGTCGAAGACAAGGTGGTGAAGTTTCCCGACAAGTCACGACATCAACTGTTTCTCGAGCCCGAGGGGCACGACACGCAGGAGATGTATGTGAACGGGCTCTCCACGTCGCTGCCGGCCCCGGTGCAGCTCGCCGTGATGCGCACCGTGCGCGGCCTTGAGCACGTACGCATGACCCGCGCCGGTTACGCCATCGAGTACGACTACTATCCGCCCACACAACTCGAGGCCTCGCTGCAGTCGCGCGCCATTGCGGGACTGTTTTTCGCGGGCCAGGTGAATGGCACGACCGGCTACGAAGAGGCCGCTGGACAGGGCGTCGTGGCGGGCATCAATGCGGCGCATCACGTGCTGGAGCGCGATCCGCTCATCCTCGGCCGCGAAACGAGCTATATCGGCGTGCTCATCGACGACCTCGTCACGCGTGGTGTGGACGAGCCCTATCGGCTGTTCACGTCGCGCAGCGAATTCCGGCTCACGGTGCGGCAGGACAACGCACTCGCGCGACTTGGTCCCAGGGCGGCGGAACTGGGTTTGTTGTCCGGCGCTGAGGAGGCGCATATGACGCGGCGACTGGATGCGGTGCGCGAGGCGCTGCGTCTGGCGGAGGCCACCAGCATGGCGCCGGCTGTTGCAGATCCGGTGCTGCAATCGGTGGGCTCACGGCCGCTGCAGCATGCGGTGCGCGCGGCGGAGCTGGCCAAGCGGCAGGACGTATCGCTGGCCGCGCTGTTCTCCGTGGCTGGCGTGGGAAGCGACCTGCCCGGCGACGCGGTGGTCGGTGCCGAACTGGAGATCAAATACGCCGGGTATTTCGAGAAGGAGCGGGCGCGGGCGGCGCGGCTGGCGGCGCAGGGTACGCTGCGGCTTCCTGCGTGGTTGGTATACGAGGAGCTGACCACCCTGTCTGTCGAGGCGAGGCAAAAGCTCGCGGCGGTTCGCCCCAGCACGATGGCCCAGGCAGGCAGCATCCCGGGCATCAGCCCCGCGGATCTCCAGAACCTGCTCTTCGAGCTACATCGTACTCGACCGGCGTCCAGTTCTGCGTGAAGCTGAAGTTGTTGGTTTAGCTGGTCAGTTTTGTTTTAACTGGCCTTATTGTGATCGTATAGTGTGCTGATAATGTCTTTGTGTAATGGTGTCTCGCCCAAGCCGGAACTTTGGAACCATCGAACCTTGGTGACAGTCCGGGGTCCGTTCAGGTAGCAGGAGCAGTGGTCCCGAGTTCTTCAACTTTCATCCCCGTCGCGGGAGCAGGCATGCCACGAGCAATCAAGCGGTCGTTTACGTCCCGAACTATATGGTATGGCGCCGGACTGGTGGCGGCCGGATTTGCACGGCCCGTAGCGGCCCAGACCGTGGCCCCCGAGCCCCCGCCGGCGATCATGGTGTCGGCGCGCGGCGAGGTGCAGGTGGCACCTGACCGGGCCCGGGTGCAGGTCGGCGTGGAAACGCAGGCCAAGACCTCCGCGGCGGCGGCGGCCGAGAACAACCAGAAGCAGGCTGCTGTGCTGAAGGCCATTCGCGCTCTTGGAATACCGCAGGCGCAGATCCGTACGCTCAACTACAGTGTGATGCCGATCCAGCGCTACGATGACAAGCTCAAGCGGGTGGTGATCGACGGCTACCAGGTGAGCAACATCGTCAGCGTGGAGACGGAAAAGCTGGACCTGGCGGGCCAGATCATCGATGCCGGGTTGAACAACGGCGCCAACCGGGTGGCCGGCCTCGACTTCTTTGTGAAGGACCGCGCGAAGGCGCAGGAAGAGGCGCTGGCTCAGGCGGTGGCGACGGCGCGCCGTCAGGCCGAAGTCGCAGCCCGTGCAGCGGGTGGTCAGCTTGGTGGGCTGCTCGAGATCATGATCAACGACTTCGAGCGACCGGATCCTCGCCCGATGATGGCCATGGCCAAGATGGAGATGGACGCCGCCGGCGCCCCGACGGAGGTCAGTGCCGGGACGAGCACTGTCAGTGTGCAGGTCACGACCCGCTGGCGCTTTCAGAACCGCTGACGCCGTCCGATCGCAGACATGCCACAACAACGCCCCGGAGCCCGCTGCTCCGGGGCGTTGTTGTTTGACTGATCACCACGGATTGCACGGCCAACAGGGAAGCCACAGGACAGGTCAGCCTGAAACGAGAAGGCTGACGATCAGGCGGAGCCGATCCGGCTGTTTCCGCGCGTTTCCGTGTCATCCGCGACAAGGCAGTTCAGCACCGCCTGCCGTGGCGCCATGGTCCGTGTGGGAAGCCGTTTCACGTGAAACACCGTGATCTGTGCGAATGCGAATGCCGTTGAACTGCCTTGTCGCGGATCACGCGGAAACGCACGGAAACTGCCGGATTGACTCCGTGCCGAGACATGCGACGGTCCAAATGAGCCAAGATCCATACCCAATGGCTGCCAAGACTCAGGAATCACCTGGGCTCGCCCTCTGCACCAGTCCCCATCCTGTGGTTTCCCCACTTGTCCGCGGAATCCGTGGTAATCAGTCAGGTCGAGAGGACGCGTGGAAAGGCGTTTCACGTGAAACGTCGTGATCTCCTCCTCGAAATGTCCGGCCCAAACCGCCACGCGGGCACACCAACGCAGCAATTGGCCCGGGAATGACCGCGTTACCATGGTCCCCGCGCGTCCGGCGCCCTATACTTCGCCTCCCCAGAGAACCCCAATCGAAGAGCCCGTGGGACGCATCCTCGCCATAGCTAATCAGAAGGGCGGTGTCGGTAAGACCACCACCGCTGTGAACCTCGCGGCCTCGCTGGCCGTCGCTGAGCAACGCACCCTGCTCATCGACGCCGACCCCCAGGGCAACGCGACCTCGGGCTGTGGCATTTCCCGCGATGACTTCTCCGCGCACACCTACGACGTCCTCCTCGGCGAAGCCACCATCGATCAGGCCCTCGTACGCGGCGTGCAGTTCCGCCACCTCGACGTCCTGCCCACCACACCCGATCTCGCGGCCGTGGAAGTCGAGCTGGTGGATGTCGAGGACCGCGTGACGCGCATGCGCGACGCCCTCGCGCCCATCCGCGATCGCTACGACGTCATCCTCATCGACTGCCCGCCCTCACTGGGGCTGATCACGCTCAACATGCTCGTGGCCGCGGATGCCCTGCTCATTCCGCTGCAGTGCGAGTACTACGCGCTCGAGGGGCTGTCCCAGCTCCTCAGCACCGTGCAGCGCGTGCAGGACTCGGTGAACCCAGCGCTCGACGTGGACGCCGTGCTGCTCACCATGTACGACGCCCGTCTCAACCTCTCGCGCCAGGTGGCGGCCGATGCCCGCGCCCACTTCGGCGACCGCGTCTTCCAGACCGTCATCCCGCGCAATATCCGTCTCGCTGAGGCCCCAAGCTTCGGCAAGCCGATTGTGGTGTACGACGTGGCTTCCGTTGGCGCGCAGGCGTACATGGCCGTCGCGCACGAGCTCATCGCCCGAATGAACTCGGCCGCCCCGGATGCCTCCGCCGCGAACCCGTCGAGCCAGGCCGCACCCGACGCCCCGGCCGCCACATCGTCGGCCTCCGACCCTGCCTCACCCGCCTCCTCGCATGACGCCTGAACCGCCGCGCCGCCTCGGACGTGGGCTCGACGCCCTCCTCGCTCGACGAGATCCCAAGCCCGCCGAGAGCCGGACCGCGCCCACCGAGCAAGCGCCCGCGCAAGCCGGCGCGGAGAACGCGCAGGCCCCCGCCGCGGCCAGCGGAAGCGCCGCCGCCCCGGCGAGCACCGAGCCCGCCAACGCCGCCGGCAACCTGCGCACGCTGCAGATTTCCCAGATTCGGGCAAATCCGTATCAGCCCCGCAAAGAATTCCGCATTGAGGAATTGGCGGACCTCGAAGCCAGCCTGCGTACCAATGGCCTGCTCCAGCCCATCACCGTGCGTCCGGCCCCGGGTGGCCACGGCTACGAGCTGATCGCGGGCGAGCGCCGCTACCGTGCCGCAACCCGTCTGGGCTGGACCGACATCCCGGCCCTCGTGCGCGAGGTCGACGACCGTCAGTTGGCCACGCTGGCCATGATCGAGAACCTCCAGCGTGCCGACCTCGATCCCATTGAAGAAGCCGAAGGCTACCAACGTCTCATCGACGACTTCGGCCTCTCCAACCAGGAAGTGGCGGACGTGGTCGGCAAGGACCGCTCGACCGTGGCCAACGCCCTCCGGCTCCGGCAACTGCCGGCCAGCGTGCGCCGCATGCTCCAGGAGAAGCAGCTCTCGGCCGGCCACGCGCGCGCCCTGCTGGCGCTGGGAACCGAGCGGGCCATCGTGGACTTGGCCCGGGAGACCGTGGCGCAGCAGTGGTCGGTGCGTGAAGTCGAGCGGCGGGTGCAGGCGGAACGCCCCAAAGCCCCAGCAGCCAAGAAGGCCGACAATTCAGCGACGGCCACGCCCCCTGGCGCCTCCGGGGCGGTGGTCCGTCAGCTTGAGGAGAAGTTGCGCCGCCGTCTGCAGACCACGGTGTCCATCAATTTGTCGGCCAAGGACAAGGGCGAGGTGCGCATCCAGTTCTTCTCGAACGACGACCTGGAGCGCCTGCTCGAGCTGCTCGGTATTTCGCTCGACTGAACTGACGCCACTAGCGCGTCACATCAGCAACACATTCAGGACAACACCATGATCAAGTCGGCTATCTCCCGTTTCACGCTTGGCGTGCTGGCAGCGGGCACCCTCGCCGCCTGCGGCGGGAAGCAGGCGGACGGCACCGCAGAC
Source organism: Gemmatimonas sp. UBA7669 (assembly GCF_002483225.1). Classification (NCBI taxonomy): domain Bacteria; kingdom Pseudomonadati; phylum Gemmatimonadota; class Gemmatimonadia; order Gemmatimonadales; family Gemmatimonadaceae; genus Gemmatimonas; species Gemmatimonas sp. UBA7669. The sequence goes on from NZ_DLHL01000003.1 coordinate 33,418, forward strand.
TCTGCGGCGGCCGGCGCCAGCTTCAAGGTGGCGCTGCTGACGCCGGGCCCCATTTCCGACCGTTCGTGGAACGGCATTGCCTACGAAGGTCTGGTTGGCCTGCGTGATTCACTGGGCGCGCAAATCAGCCACATCCAAACCCGCACGCCTGCCGAGTTCGAGGAGAACTTCCGGCAGTATGGGGCCCAGGGGTACGCCATGGTCATCGGCAACGGCTTCGAGTACCAGGAGCCGGCAGCACGCGTGGCTGGCTCATATCCACGCACCAACTACGTCATCACCTCAGGGCGAGCCACCGCCGCCAACCTCGCCGGAATTGCCTTCGCGTTCGAAGAGGCGTCGTATCAGGCGGGCATCATCGCGGCGAGTGTGTCGCGCAGCAACAAGCTGGGCCTCATTGCCGGTCAGGAGTTTCCGCCGGTGCGCGCCAGCTTCGAGGCCTTCACGCGTGGCGCACGGTCGGTCAGGCCGGACATCGAAGTCATCACGTCCTACATCGGCAACTGGGAAGACGTGAGTGCGGCGCGCGAACAGGCGCTCGCACAGATCGGTCGCGGTGTGGACGTAATCTTTCAGAATGCGGACGCCGCCGGTCTGGGCATCTTTCAGGCGGCGCGAGAGAAGAAAATCCTCGCCTTCGGCACCAACGCCAACCAGAACGACGTCGCACCCGACGTCATTCTCGGCAGCGTCGTCATCGATCTGCCCAAGGCCTTCCTGCGCATCGCGCGGGAGATTCAGGCGGGCACGTTCACCGGTCGCGTCATCAATCTGGGTGTGAAGGACGATATCGTGCGTCTCGAGCTCAACGCGCAGCTCAAGGATCGCATTCCCGCCGCCGCCCTCGCCGCCAGCGACTCGGTTGGTGTCCTGCTGCGAAACGGCAGTTTCACCGCCCTGCAGGATCTGCAGTCCTGGACCACTCCGCCGGCGGCGTCCGGCGGCAAGTGAGCCATGGCGGTGAACAGTTGATGTCTGCTTCTGGTATTGCGCTGCATGACGTGGTGGCGGCGCTCGACACGGAACTGCGCACCGCGGACATCCCCGACTATCCGCCGGCCATGAACGGCCTGCAGGTGGCCAATCGTGGGATGGTGCACAAGGTGGCCGTGGCGGTGGACGCCTCACACGCCGCCGTGACGGCGGCCGCGCGCGAAGGCGCCGACCTGCTCGTGGTGCACCACGGGCTCTTCTGGGGCGGCGCGCAGCCGCTTACGGGGGTGCCCTACGCCAAGTTCAGCACCCTCTTTGGCGCCGACCTCGCCGTCTACAGCACGCATCTGCCACTCGACGCACACCCCACGCTGGGCAACAACGTGCAGCTGGCGGCCGCGCTGGGGCTCAACCCGACGGCCGGCTTCGCGCGCTTCAAGACCATCGAGATTGGTGTGTCCGGTGAGTGCGATGAGCCGACCGCGGACCTCATGACCCGCGTGCGGACCTTTGCTGCCGCCTACGGCAGTAGCGCGCGCAGCTCGGTCCCCGTCGAAGGACGGCGCACCAGACGTTGGGCCATTTGCACGGGCGGTGGCGCCAACAGCGACACGCTGCGCGAGGCGCGCGAGCGTGGCATCGACACCGTCATTGTGGGTGAGGGGCCGCACCACACCACGGTGGACGCGATTGAACACGACCTCTGCGTGATCTATGCCGGCCACTACGCCACCGAGACACTCGGCGTGCAGGCCGTCGGCGCCTGGCTGACGCAGCGCTTCGGCCTCCCGTCAACGTTCCTGCACCTGCCCACCGGATCGTGAGCACCAAGGCTGCGGGAGCGATGCTGCTCTCGCTGGAAGGCATCACGCATTCCTTCGGCAGCGTGCGCGCACTCGACGGCGCCTCGCTGCACCTGAAGCCGGGCACCGTGCACGCCCTGCTCGGTGAAAACGGGGCCGGCAAATCCACGCTCATGCGCGTGGCCTTCGGCATGCTCGCTCCCGATGAGGGCGTGTTGCGTTGGCAGGGCCAGAGCCTCACACTGCGATCACCGGCCGACGCACTCGCGCGTGGCATCGGCATGGTGCATCAGCACTTTTCGCTGGTGCCGGCCATGACCGTAGCGGAGAATGTGGCACTCGGTGGACACGGGCGCTTCCATCCGCGTGACGCGGCCGCACGAGTGCGCGCGCTGACCGAACGCACGGGACTCGCGCTCGACCCCGACGCGCGCGTGAGCACACTGCCGGTGGGCGCGCAGCAACGCTGCGAAATCGTCAAAGCCCTCGCGCGTGATGCGCGCCTGCTCATTCTCGACGAACCCACCGCCGTGCTCGCGCCCGCCGAAGCACGCGAGCTGCTGACCTGGGTGCGGCGCTTTGCCGATAACGGGCACGCCGTGGTGCTCATTACGCACAAGTTGCAGGACGCACTCAGTACGGCCGACGACATTACGGTGCTGCGCCGAGGACGCACGGTGTACACGGCTGCGTCGTCGGCCAGCACGACGGCCCAACTCACCGACGCCATGCTCGGCGATCATGCGGCCGCGGTCCATCGGGCGGGCGACAGCACATCGCCGACCGCATCGCCCACCGCATCGCCCACCGCATCGCACGCACCGTCGACCGCCGCCTCGCGCGCACGCGTCGTCCTGCGACTCGAGCACGCGAGCTGGCGCGACGAGCGTGGTGTGGAGCAACTGCGCCGCGCCTCACTGGTGGTGCACGCCGGCGAGATCGTCGGAGTAGCCGCCGTGGAAGGATCCGGTCAGCACGCACTGCTGCGTCTCCTGGCCGGGCGGCATGCGGCGCAGAGCGGAGTGGTGGAGCGTCCGACACGCGTGGGCTTCGTGCCCGAGGATCGTCATCGTGACGCCCTGCTGCTCGACGCGCCACTGTTCGAAAACCTCGCGCTGCGTGGGGCCGGTACGCGGACCGGGCGCATGCGCTGGGCCATCTGGCGTGCGCGCACCGCGGAACGCATGAACGCCTTTGATGTGCGCGCGGCGGCAAGCGATGTGATCGCACGCACGCTCTCGGGTGGCAACCAGCAGAAGTTTGTGCTTGGCCGGGAACTGGATGAGCAGCCTGAGGCGCTGATCGTCGAGAACCCGTCGCGTGGACTCGACATTCGCGCCACCGCCGCCGTGCAGGACGCCCTGCGCGCGGCGCGTGACGATGGCGCGGCGGTGCTGGTGTACAGCGGGGATCTCGATGAGGTGCTGGCGCTGGCTGATCGCGTGTATGTCATGCATGCCGGGCAGGTCGTGCCCGTGTCCCATGATCGCGACGCGGTGGGGCGGGCCATGCTTGGTGTCACGGAGGCCCTCACATGATGTCGCGGCGCGCCGCCCAATGGCCCAGGCAGATCCGCGAGCCACTGCGCCAGGCCGGCATACTCCTTGGTGTGGCCGCCATCGCGCTGCTGATGCTGGTGGGCCTGCTGCTGCTCACCGGTCACGCGGTGGGGCCGGCCCTGTCAGCGCTGGTGCGCGGCGCCGTGGGCAGCAGTTACGCGTTCACGTCGGCCACGCTGGTGCGCATGGTGCCGCTTGGCTTTGCGGGGCTGGCCGTATCGCTGGCCTTTCGCGCGGGACTCCTCAACGTGGGCGCCGAAGGGCAGTTGCTCATGGGTGCGGCGGCAGCCACGGCGCTGTCACTGCCTCTGGCACATGTCAGTCCCTGGCTGGCCATTCCGCTCCTGCTCCTGTGCGGTGGTGTGGCCGGTGCAGGCTGGGCCGGTGTGGCCGCGGTGTTGCGCGCGCGCTTTGGTGTGCTGGAAGTCATCAGCACCATCATGCTCAACTTTCTCGCGCTCTATGTAACGGGCTATCTCGTGCGTGGCCCGCTGCAGGAACCCACGCGCATCAATCCGCAGTCGGACACGCTACCCTCGGCGCTGCAACTGCCGGTGTTGCTGGACGGCACACGGCTGCACGCCGGCGTCCCGCTACTCGTGCTCGCTGCCGTGCTCATGTGGTGGTGGCTCAGCCACACCGCCAGCGGATTCCGCGTGCGTGCCGTTGGGGCGTCGCCCAGCGCGGCGCAGTCTGCCGGCGGCATCAACGTGTCGCGCACGGTCCTGCTGGCTTTCCTTGGCAGTGGACTGCTGGCAGGACTTGGTGGGGCGGTGGAGTACCTCGGCATCACCTTCGCGCTCTACGAAAACTTCTCGCCCGGCTATGGCTACACCGCCATTGCCGTGGCGCTGCTGGCGCGCTTGCACCCGCTCGGTGTGCTGGTGTCGGCGCTCGTGTTCGGCGCACTCGATGCCGGCGCCAACGCCATGCAGCGTGACGCCGGCGTACCCAATGTGGTGGTGTCGGTGGTTGTGGCGATGCTCATCCTGCTCATCGTCGCCGCCGATCGTTTTGTGGGGCAGTCCACCATCGCGCGCGGTACGTCGGGCCGCCCTGCCGAGTCGGGGACCTGATGATCGCACTGGCCCTTGATGTCGCGCCCGATGCCGGCGGCGCGTTTCTCGAAGCCACCGTGCGTACGGCCACGCCACTCGCGCTGGCGGCGCTTGGCGAGTGTGTGAGCGAAAAGGCCGGCGTCATCAACATCGGACTCGAAGGGTCCATCATTGCGGGGGCGCTGGGTGCCACGGTCGCCGCGGGATTGGTTGGCGTGGGTGGAGGCTTTGCGGCCGGCGCGCTCTGTGGTCTGCTGGTGGCAGCGCTTTTTGCCCTGTTCACCGTGGGGCTGCGCGCCGACCAGATCATCACCGGAACGGCCATTACGCTGTTTGCCCTTGGACTCACCGGCACGCTGTATCGCTCACTCTTTGGTGTGAGTGGTGTGGCACTGGCCACGCCCACCGCCGGCGTGGTGGCGCTGCCCGGCGTGTCGGCGCTTCCGCTCGTGGGCCGCGCGCTGTTTGCGCAGCCGCTCATTACCTATTTCACGTGGGGGATGGCGCCGCTGCTCGCATGGTGGATGGCGCGCACACATGCCGGGCTTGCTTTGCGCGCCATTGGCGAGGCGCCTGATGCCGCAATCACCGCTGGCATTCGCCCGCGGCGCTGGCAGGCGGCGGCGGTGCTCTTTGCCGGCGCCATGGCCGGACTGGCCGGCAGCACGCTCGTGCTGGCGCAGGCTGGCACCTTCGTGGAGAACATGTCCGCGGGTCGCGGTTTCATTGCCATCGCCATTGTGGTGCTGGGTCGCTGGCGACCCATTCCCGTGCTGGGGGCGGCCCTGCTCTTCGGCGCGGCCAACAGCCTGCAGACGCTGTTTCAATCCATGGGTTGGACGGGCGTGCCGTATCAGCTGTTCCTTGCGCTTCCCTATCTGCTCACCCTGGCCGTACTGGCCGGCGCCAGTGGACGGGCCGCGTCACCGGCGGCGCTGGGCAAACGCTAGTCGCCGCGCGTCACCGAAGCCTTGCCACAAAACACAATGGCCGGACACGTCATCTGACGTATCCGGCCCTTTCGTTTGGTGACGCGCGGCGGATCAGGCCGGCAGCGCGTCGAAGGGATCGTGTCCCTTGGGATGACGGTGCTTGTCGACCACACGGGTCAGCAAGCGCACCAGCTTGTCCCGAGCGCCCACCCAGGCCGTCTCGAGACGATCTGCCGCATGCGTCACAGCCACGGGATCACGGCCGCTGAGGCGGGCCTCCAGGACGCACTGCTTGTCGGCGGCGCCGGACTTGTCGGCGTTGACGTCATGCAAGTGCACCTCCACGCGCGTCACATAGGTACCGAATCGCGCGAGAGCCTCACGCAGGTCGTCTTCGACCTTGGTGAGAAAGTTGGGCGTCGTCTCGAGATTCTTGACCGTGTTCACCTGGATCAGCATGCCATGTCCTCCGGGTGGTGTCACGCCGCACCAATTGCCCGCACGACAGCGGGTCGTGTCAGCGCCGCGTAGTTTGAATGCACCGGGCGGGTCGGACTCGGCCCGCCGGTCAGACGTACTGCACTCTCGTCTTCCCTCCCCTACCCCCATGTGTGCACTTCAGGTCCGCCGGGCCCTTACCCGGCCGCTGGGCGCGCTACTGGCGTCCGCCTTCCCTATTCTTACTCTCGACGCCCAGTCCGGTAAGCCCGTCACCGATGAAGCGGCAGTCATGGCCACCGCCCGTGCGCTGCAGGCCAAGGTGCTGTCCATCGACACGCATGTGGACATTTCGCCCGCCAATTTCACCGAAACGGGCCCGAACTACACCAGCAAACTCCCACGCACCCAGGTCGACCTGGTGAAGATGGAGGAGGGGGGCCTGGCCGGGGCGTTTCTCATCGTGTACGTGGGGCAGACGGCCAATCTCAACGCCGACGGCTACGCACGCGCACATCAACAGGCCATCGAGAAATTCGAGGCCATTCACCGCCTCACCGAAAAGCTGGCACCACAGCGCGCGGAAATTGCCTACACGGCCGCCGACGCGCGGCGCATCCACAAGGCCGGCAAGCGTGTGATCTTCATCGGTGTCGAGAACGGATTTCCGATTGGCAGCGACATCACCAACGTGAAGAAGTTCCACGATCTCGGTGGCCGCTACATGTCACTCGCCCACAACGGCCACTCGCAGCTCTCCGACAGCAACACCGGGGAACGCGATGGCGTGTGGCTGCACAACGGACTCTCGCCGCTTGGCCGTCAGGTCATCGCCGAGATGAACCGCCTGGGCATGATGATCGACGTCTCGCATCCGTCGAAGGCGAGCATGCTGCAGACGGTGGCGCTGAGCAAGGCACCCATCATTGCCTCGCACTCGGGTGCACGCGCGCTCTGCGGGCACAGCCGCAACATGGACGACGAGCAGCTCGACGCGCTCAAGAAGAACGGCGGCGTTATTCAACTCGTGGCGTTCAACAGCTACACCAAGTGCAACGCCCGTCGTGACGCCGAACGTGAGGCGGCCATTGCGGAGCTGCGCAAACAGTACGGCATCACCGCCACTTCACGTGTCGAGGTGCAGCGCGCGATTGAAGCCCTGCCCAACGACCGACGCAATGCGTTCCTGGCCGCGCAGGAAGACATCACGGCCCGTCGCTATCCCAGTGATCCGCCAGCCACGGTGAAGGACTTCGTGGATCACATCGATTACGTGGTGAAGCGCATTGGTATCGACCACGTCGGCATCAGCAGTGACTTCGACGGCGGCGGTGGCGTGGAGGGCTGGCGCAGTGCGAGCGAGACGGTGAATGTGACCGCCGAGCTCGTGCGCCGCGGCTACACGGAAGCCGAGATCGCCAAGATCTGGGGTGGCAATCTCCTGCGGGTCATGGAGCAGGTGGAGAAGGTCGCGGGGAAGTAAACCACCACCAAACTCGGAACCCGGAACATGAACCCAGAACCCGAAACTGATCAGTTTGGGGTTTTGAGTTCAGGTTCCGGGTCATGTGTTCGATTTGACTGAATGTCCCGATGGTTCCTACGGCCGGTATCGATCGGCCATCTGGCCAGTCGCCTCGTCGCGCACCACCGCCACCCACGGCGCGCGCGCGTCACGCCGCCGCGCCGTCCAGGTCAGCACGACTGGCTCATCGTTGCGCAGCGTGACCGTCTGCGTGGCCGGACCGCGCAAGGTGAGATTGTCGGCCTGCAATGTGACCTGACGGCTGCGTTGCGCGGCAGCGCCCGGTTCGGCGCGCAGCGTGAGCCGCAACGTGATCAGGCCGTTCGCTGATGTCGTATCAGTCAGGGTGAAGTGCTCGCTTGGCTGGACCCCGCTCATGAGGTCTTCCATGAGCCACAGCCAGCGATTGTTGGAGTGCACCCACACTTCCTTGTAGACGTACATGTTCTGCGACGGCCAGTACGGCAGATCGCTCGTGCCGCGGCTCTGCATGCCCACTGGCAACGTACCCACCATGTCGCCCGAACTCACGCTGTACTGCTGCGCCCAGTCGTAGCCTTCGCCATACAGCGTGCTCTGCGAGAACGGATTGCGGCCCACCACCCACTCCGCCTGCCGCGTGGCCAATTCAAAGCCTGCCCGATCGCCGCGCACACGCGACGCCGCCGACAGCGCCTTGGCCTGTGAGAGCAACACGCCGTAGTTGCCGCGTCGCTGGAACCACACGGGGAAGGTGCGCAAATACCAACCCTCTCCCATGGCCGTGCCGGCGCGCACCTGTTCGGCGTACTCGCTCTGCTTCTCCATATAGCGGCCGCCGGAGTCGGGCACCTGCACGCTGTCCACCACGCGATACACGTACGCCGGCAACACTTCGTACGGTGCCGTGTTCTGCGCGCTGCGCTTCTGGTACTCGGCATAGCGCACAATGGTGGCATACCAGTTCATCCACTCGCCGTGCTGCGGCAGCAGCGCCACCAGTTGCCCCAGCGCCACGATGGGCGCCTGATCGGCGGCGCGATGGAACTGATGAAAGATCGTGTCGCGATCGGGACCGGTGTAGAAAAAGCCCGACAGCGGCAACGTCGTGCCCACACGCGTGACCTGCTGCGACGCGGTTACCACCCGTGCCAATTCCACCGCCTTGTCGCGATAGCGCGCCTCGTTGGTGGCGCGCCAGAGCTCCAGCGACGCGGTGATGCCAATGGCCGCCAGCTCCATGCGCGACGCCGCAAAGGCCGGTGTGTGCCAGGTGCTCGGCCCCTCGATGCCCACGATGGCGTGATTCCAGTCGTCACGCGCAATGCGCAGCGCTTCTGCGGCACGCGCCGGGTCACGGCCGCGGAGCACACGCGAGGCGATGGCACCCGCTGCTGCCGCGATGTAGTTGGCATTGGGATTGTTCTTGGCTTCCACCAGCCGGTCGTCGGCATCGCCGGCGATGTTGTTGCTCCAGAAGTTGTGCGGTCCGAAGCCCACGCGATATCCACCGTCGAAGCGCACACGCAACACCCAATCGAGGCCCCAGGTAGCTTCCTCGATGAGGCGCTCCACCAGGGCCTCACTGCCACCCTGCGCGGCGAGTCGCTCGGCCAGCGCAAACATGGCGTAAGCCCCCTCGCCGGTGTTGATGACCCCCTGCGACAGATCGCCCGCATCGTGCCAACCGCCACTCATGGTGAGGCGCTGCGTACCAAGCGTGGCAAACCAGTCGAGATGATCGATGCCATGCACACCCGGTACGTCGAAGCCACAGCGATTGCCGTAGTAGAAGTTGAGCGACTTCCACACCGACGGATGCCATACTGTGTCATGAATGGCAAAGGGTCGTGTGAGCCCCTGACTCGTGCGCAGCACATAACGACCCGGCTCGCGCAGTTCACTGAAGTCGAGTTGTTGAAATGTGCCGGTGGGTGTGCGCAGCGTACGCACCGGCTTGCGCAGCACACTCTCGCCAAACGCATTGTCGCCCACGCGCACCACGTCGAAGGTGGAATCGCGGAGCGCCGAGGCCAGAGCCGACTTGTTGGACCGGGGCGCATAGCCGCTGTGGCTGAAGGCCAGCTTGCCCGCGCCGATTTCCCAGCCCGTATGCACATCGGGGTCCACGCGCTGCAGCTCAATGGCGCCGATCTCGAAGGCCACGCGGTCATCGGGTGCCGCCAGCATCTTGTTGACGAAGTAACCGATCTCGAGCCGCGTGACCTTGTCCCGCGCCAGTGGATCGATCTCCCACATCACCGCCTGCCAGCCCGGTTTGGCCAGCGAAATCACGTGGGTGCCTTCGCGGTTGTAGCGATCGGGCACCTTGATGGCACCGTCGTTGTGCATGACGAGCTGCAGCGGCAACACCGGCATGCCGGTGAAGTCGGGCCGCAGCCAGATCACGAGACGGTTGTAGGCCGTCCAGTCTTCATTGGCCACGGCGCGGCGCAGATTCACCGCCGGCAAGCGTGGGCGCTCGGGCAGGTTGGGTGCGCGGTTGAGGCGCATGTCCACACGCAGCGCACGCATGTCGCCCAGCACCGGTGCCGGCAGCACCGTCAGCGTGCCGGCACCCGAGAGTGTCCAGGTGCCGGGTCGTGTGTGGTCGTCCAGCACGCGTCGTGCGAGGACGGGCTTGGCCAGCCAGCCGTGTTCGGCCGACTGCGTGAAATCGATGGGCAGCAGGGCGCGGCGCGGCGCCTGCGACTGGGCCCAGAGCTCAGGCGCGCAGAACGCGATGGCTGAGCCCAGCAACACCAGCTTGGAACGCACAGGGGGGAGTGACATCCCCTATGCTAGCCAACGGTCACACGGCCCGCGACTAACCCAGCAGCAACTCCAGCTCCGCCTTGCCGATGCCGCCCAGTCCCCCGCGATCCTCACTGAGAATGGCGTCGGCCAACGCCCGCTTGCTGGCCTGCAGCTCGAGAATCTTGGATTCGATGGTGTCACGCGCCACGACGCGCGTGGCCAGCACATGCCGGGTCTGACCGATGCGATGCGCACGGTCGATGGCCTGGGCCTCCACCGCCGGATTCCACCACGGGTCGAGCAGATACACGTACTCGGCGGCCGTGAGGTTGAGGCCGTGTCCACCGGCCTTGAGACTGATGAGAAACAGCGGGGGCCCGTCGGAAGACTGAAAGCGTTCCACGCGCGCCTGCCGGTCGCGCGTACGGCCGTCGAGGTACTCGTACGCGATGCCCAATGCATCAAGGCGCTGACGCAGCAGCGCCAGGAAGCTCGTGAACTGCGAAAACACGAGCGCCTTGTGTCCCTCAGCCGCGATTTCCTGCAACGCCGGAATGAGCGCATCGAGCTTGGCGGAGGGCAGCGACGCCCGCCGCGTATCCACCATGGACGGATGACAGGCCGCCTGTCTGAGGCGCAGCAACGCCTCGAGAATATGCATGCGCGACTTGGCCAGACCCGCCTTCTCCACCTGTTCGAAGACACTTTGCACGTAGCCGCGCCGCAGCTCCTCGTAGAACGCGCGCTGCTCCGGCTCGAGCTCCACCTCGAGTGTCTGCTCGGTACGCGCGGGCAGCTCGGTGGCCACCTGTCCCTTGGTACGCCGCAGAATCACGGGCCGCAGCGCACGCGACAGCACATCGTTGGGGGACTGCCCCGGCAGAGGCGGCAGCGCCGTCGTTTCCACCCCCAGCAGACGCGCCGCAGCAGAGAAGCGCGTGGACGCGCCCAGCATGCCAGGGTTCAGGAACTCGAAGAGACTCCAGAGCTCCTCGATGCGATTTTCGATGGGTGTACCCGTGAGCGCGAGCCGATGATCGGCCTGCAGCAAACGCGCCGCCTTGGCGGTGGCGGTTCCCGAATTCTTGATGGCCTGCGCCTCATCGAGCACGACATAGTCGAAGCGTCGCGAGCCCAGGCGTTCGATGTCGCGCCGCAGTGTGCCGTAGGTGGTCACCACCACGTCGGCCCGCAGATCGTCGAGCGCATCGACGGCCCGTTCACCATGACTCAGGTCCACCACCTGCAACGCCGGGGTGAAGCGCGCGGCTTCCTGCACCCAGTTGAATACCAGCGAGCGCGGCACCACGAGCAGCGACATGCCCTTGCCTTCCACGCGACGCGCTTCGAGCATGGCGAGCACCTGCACCGTCTTGCCCAGGCCCATGTCGTCGGCCAGACAACCGCCCAGACCGAAGCGACGCAGGAACTCGAACCACGCGAGGCCGTCGCGCTGATAGCCGCGCAGCTCGCCCACAAAACCCTCGGGCACGGGCACGCTGCCTATCCGACGGAACTCCCGCAGTTGCTCGCGCGCGGCGAGAAGCTGCGCGTCGACGTCCACGTCGGGCAATTCATCCAGCAGCACGTCGAGCAATGCCAACTGCGACGGACGAAAACGCAGCGTGGTGCCACGACGTTCACCGATGGCCAGCAGGGCACGCAATTCGGCGAGTTGCTCGTCGGGCAGGAAGCCTACCGATCCATCGGGCAGCGTGATCTGCTCCTGGCCCTGATCCACGGCGGCCAGCACCTGCGTGAGCGGAACTTCCTGCTCCCCGTAGCGCACGGCACCCGTGAGATCGAACCAATCGATGCCCGACGACACGTGCACCTCGAGCTTGCCGGGCGCAACGAACACCGCGCCCTCAGTCTCCACATGCCACCCTTCGCGCACCAGCGTGGCAATGAGACGCGGCAGCGCATGCGCCTGTACCACCAGTCCCATGCGATTGTCGGCGAAGCTGTACATCTCCTGTGCACCCAGCGCCCGCAACCGGGTCATGGCATTGCGCTCGGCCGCCGTGCGACGACGGTACAGCGTGCGCGTGTTGCGATCGAAGGCCGTCGGTGCCGACGACTGCACATCCACGAGCGTGGTGCCGTAGCGGAAGTGCAGCGTGAGCCAGGACTGTGTGCGCTTGCCCAGGTCCGGCCCGCTGCTGATGGTCAGATGCGGCTGCGGCGCGGCGTCGGCTTCCGATTGCAGTTCGCCCGGCGGCAGCGAAAGACGCGGCGCCTGACGCAGCGCATGATACGCCGCGAGAAACGACGACGGATCGTCACCCAGCTCAAACTCACTCGCCTTCCACAGGCGTTGCACCAGCGGCCAGATCTGCTGCGCATCAAAACGCGCCAGCGTATCACCCAACACAATGAGGCCGTGTTCGGTGATCCAATCCGTGTCGGCCAGCGGACGCGAGCTGCCATCACGCTGCACGTCGCCCACCAGCACGTAGCGCTCCGGACTCGGTCGTTCGATACGCAGCGTTACGGTCCACGGTGCACCGTCATCCCAGCGCAACACACGCCGATCGAGCGAACGCCGATTGCTGCGCAACATGGCCCGACCCGTGTCACACATGCTGCGCAGTGTGGTCCCGTAGGCACGCGGACGCAGCAGAAATCCACCCGGCGGCATGCCGGTCACGCCCGTGGCCTCACTGCTGCCCAGCAGCATTTCCGCGATCTGTCGATCGATGGGGTCGTAGGCATTGACCCACGCGTCAGCCGAGAACGCAAAGGGCTTGGGCTCATCCCAGCTGCCATCACGGTCGCGACGCTGCGTGGCAATCTCCACACGCACACCGGGCTCGGCTTGCGGCTCCGTCAGGTGCAGCTGATAGATCAGCCGACGGTCGGCAGGCAGCGAGGGCGCCCGCGTAGGCGGACGCAGCTCGCTGCTGCCGGACTGCTGCTGGCGCGCCTGGGTTTCCTGGAGCGCCTGCAGCCATTCCCGATCCGGCGCATCACTCATGCCGAGACCGACCACGTGGGGACGTTCATGCACATCCCTGCAATGTAGCGGATTTTCTGCGCGTTACTTGAAGCGGATGCCGTTCGGGGCAATGGCACCCTTCGTCGGAACAAAAGGCTTGGGTGCCGGCTTCGCCGGTCCGCGGGCAGGACCACGGTTGGCGTTGGTAACGTCACGCCGGGTCCCCTCTTCCCCGCTGGCCGACTGGGCGCGTCCCGTGCCGTTGCCACCGTCGCTGCGCATGCTGAGGGCGATGCGGTTACGAGGCAGATCGACGCTCTGCACGGTGACCTTGACCTTCTGCCCCACTTTCACGGCGTCGTTCGGGTCCTTCACGTAGCGATCGGCCAACTGACTGACATGTACCAGTCCGTCCTGGTGCACGCCGATGTCCACAAAGGCGCCGAAGGCCACGATGTTGGTGACGACGCCCTCGAGCACCATGCCGGGCAAGAGATCACTGGGCTTCTGAATGTCGTCGCGGAATGCGGGCGGTTCGAACGCGGCACGTGGGTCACGGCCCGGCTTCTTGAGTTCGGCCGCGATGTCCTGCAGCGTGGGCATGCCCACGTCGCCGCTGACGTAGCGCCGCAGGTCGATGCGATCCACCAGTGTGTCGTTACCCACGAGCTCACCCACCTGCACCCCGAGATCGGCTGCCATGCGCTCCACCAGCGCATAACGTTCCGGGTGCACGGCACTGGCATCGAGGGGGTGCGCACCGCCGCGCACACGAAGGAAGCCCGCCGCCTGCTCGAAGGCTTTGGCGCCCAAACGCGGCACCTCGGTGAGCTCCTTGCGCGACTTGAAGCCGCCGCGCGTGTCGCGCAGCGTCACGATGGCCTGTGCGAGACTCGGACCAATGCCAGCCACGTAGCCCAGCAGTGCGGCCGAGGCCGTGTTGACCTCCACGCCCACACGGTTCACGGCGCTTTCGACCGTGTCATCAAGGCGTTGCTTGAGCCGGGTCTGATTGACGTCATGCTGATACTGCCCCACACCGATGCTCTTGGGATCGATCTTCACGAGCTCGGCCAGCGGGTCCTGCAGGCGCCGGGCAATGCTCACCGCCCCACGCAGCGACACGTCGAGCTCAGGAAACTCCTGACGCGCCAAATCGCTGGCGCTGTACACCGACGCACCGGCTTCATTCACCACCACGACCTGCGGACGTGGCGCGTCGAGTTCGCGCAGCGCCGCCTTGGTGAGCGTCTCCGTCTCACGGCTGGCCGTGCCGTTGCCGATGGCAATGAGTTCGGGGGTGAAACGCTGCACCATGGCGCGCACGGCGCCGGCAAAGCGGTCTTCCTGATGCAGATACAGCGTGTCGGTGTGCACCAGCGCGCCGGTAGCGCTCACCACCGCCACCTTGACGCCGGTTCGGAAGCCCGGGTCCAAACCTATCACCCGCTTTTCGCCGGCCGGTGACGCGAGCAACAATTGCTCGAGGTTCCGACCGAAGATGGTGATGGCTTCGTCGTCGGCGCGTGTCTTGAGCTCCACGCGCAGTTCCACCTCGATGGCCGGCGCCAAGAGACGCTTGTACGTGTCGGTGCACACCAGTGTGAGCTGCTGCACCGCCTTGCGACGACCGATGACCTCCTGCTGCAGGCGCGTGGTGATGTCTTCAACCGGCGCCTCAATGCGCCACAGCAGTTCACCTTCGGTTTCGCCGCGACGAATGGCCAGCATGCGATGACTGGGAATGGTGCCCAGCGACTCCGAAAACTCGAAGTAGTCCTTGAACTTCGACTCGTCACTCTTCTTCTCGGCAATCACGCTGCTCTTGACCACGCCCTTGGCGCGCGTGACCTCACGCACCCAGCCGCGCACGACGGCGTCTTCGGCAATCTGCTCCGACAGGATGTCGCGGGCGCCCTGCAGCGCCGCCTCGGCGGTGGGCACTTCACTCGGCTTGCCGTCCACTTCGGGCAAAACAAACTCGGACGCCTTCGCAAGCGCGGCGGCATCGTCGAGTGATCCTTCCCACAGTACGTCGGCCAGGGGACCAAGTCCGCGCTCGCGCGCGATCATGGCACGCGTCCGCCGCTTGGGCTTGAAGGGCAGGTACAGGTCTTCAAGTGCCTGCTTGGTGTCAGCGGCCAGAATGGATGCCTTGAGTGCATCGTCGAGCTTGCCCTGCTCGTCGATACTCTTGAGGATCGCGGCGCGGCGGTCCTCCATCTCCGTCAGATACTCGGCGCGCTCACGCACATCGCGGAGCTGCACTTCGTCGAGGCCGCCCGTCATTTCCTTGCGGTAGCGGGCAATGAAGGGAAGCGTGGCGCCCTCGGCAAAGAGCGCGAGGGTGCGCTGAACCTGCTGCGGGTTCAGGGAGAGTTCCGTCGCCACGCGCGCGATGATGGCGGGGGCGAGGGTTTCAACGGTGGGTGCGGTCATGGCGCGGAGTCTATGCGGCCCGTGCGCCGTTGTGGAGGTCTTGCCTTTTGGCCGAGTACACCTCGGCCAAATCAGCGAAGTGCGACCTGTGTCACGCGCGCCGGAGTATGCCCCAGGAGAACTCGCGGCCCAGGTTGGCCGAGGCCGTGATCCACACGAGTGCGGCCGGCTCGATGAATCGTGCGCGCGTCAACGGACCAAGCCGCACCGGCTCGAAGCCGATGTCTGTCGCGATGCGCGATACGACATCGCACGCGGCGACATCATCACCGCACAACCACAGCACCGAACGCGCGTCGCCGAAACGCGGATTGGCCATGACTTCCATGCCGATGCTGTTGAACGCCTTCACGACCTGCGCACCGGGCGCCCAGCGTGCCACTTGCTCCGCGCCGGAGTCGGTGGTGCCGTGCGTCAGCACCATGCCGGGACCAATGGGGTTGGTGGCGTCAATCAGCACCTTGCCCGCAAGGTCGCCTGCAGCGACCAGCGTGGCCTCCGCGCCAGCCCACGCGCTGGTGAGCACCAGCACCTCACTGCGTGATGCGGCATCGGCCAACGTGAGCACGGGACCCGGAGTATCGGCGTGTTTCGGGTCTTCGGGTGCGCGCACACCGTAGACCACGTCATGTCCGGCGTCGGCAAAACGACGACCAAGTGTCGTGCCGACACGTCCGGCACCGAGAATGGCAATGCGCATCTATCGCCCCAGGGTTTCGATGACGAGCCGCGCCGCCGCGGCCCCGGAAAACTGCTGCTGACCAGTGATCAGGCGGCCGTCGCGCACCGCAAACGAACGAAAGCGCTGATCCACCACAAAGTTCGTGCCTTCGATGTTTCGCGCTTCCGACTCAATCCAGAAGGGCTGGATACGCATGCCCACGAATGCGTCCGCATAGGATTCCTCACTGTCGGCAAAGCCGGTCCACGTCTTGCCGTGCACCAGCAGCTCGCCGCTGGACAGCCGTGTCTCGAGCAGCAGGCAGGTGGCATGACATACCAGCGCCGTCACCTTTCCGGCCTCGTAAAAGCGCGCCACCAGTGACTGCATGCCGGCATGACCGCGGAAGGTGATCATGGGCGACTGCCCGCCGACCACAAACAGTGCGTCGTACGCACCGACGTCCACATCGGCGATGGACGGCGTGCTGGCCAGCAGCGCGGCGTGGGTGGGCGACTTCTTGAAGCCGAGAGACAGAATGTCCTGCGCTGAGTAGCCGCTGGCGTCCTCCGGATCGGAGTAGGCGTCGGCCTGCAGAGCACCACCGCCCGGGCTCCGAATGTCCACCTGGTACCCCGCTTCGGTGAACTCCCAGTAGGGATGCGTCAGCTCGGCCCACCAGAAGCCCACCGGCCACTGGGTAACGGGAGAAACCGCGGCGTTGGCCGCCACGATCAGAATGCGCTTGGGTTGCGCGGGGTTGGTGATGTTCGCATTGGCACTCACGAAACCGCTCCTGTTGAAAGTGACGGGAGCACGGTACGATTGCACAAACACCAGCGACAGTATGCACCTTTTGGGGTGATACTTACCATTCGGAGAGTGGACCATGCCCGAATTTCACTTCGAGGGCCACACCTTTCAGAGCCCGGTTGAACTGGCCCTGCATGCCATCGGTGGCAAGTGGAAGATGCCCATTCTCTGGCGTCTCAATCAGCGCGATTGGCGCTACAACGAACTGCACCGCGATCTCAAGCGCGTCTCACACAAGATGCTCACCCAGCAGTTGCGTGAACTCGAGGACGCCGGCCTGCTGACACGCACGGTGCACCCCGTGGTGCCACCGCACGTGGACTACGCCATCACCGACCTCGGCCGCACGGCGCTGCCTGCCATTGAAACCCTGCGCAGTTGGGGCGCGAGCTACCGGGCCGCCCGTGAGGCGGCCCGGCAACCAGACCCCGTGTCAGCGCGCTGACGGCGACGTGCCTGACGGCGACACGCCGGACGGCGCGTCACTCGAGATCTGCCCCGGCAACGCCTTGAGCGCCTTGATGGCCTCCTGAATGGCGGTCTGCAGCTCGCGGTCCACGCCCTTCACTTCATCGTTGGGTGAGTTCTTGACCCACACGTCGGGCGGCACACCGAGGTTTTCGAGATTGACGCCATAGTTGTTGGGCTTGGTGGGATCATACGTCACCACCAGTGAACCCGGTGTGCGAATCGTGCCACCGTTGATAAGCGTGTACGAGCCGGTGGCAATCACGGCCGCAGCCGTCGGGTTGCCGACGATCGTGCCGAGCCCGAGCTGTCGGAACGCCATCGGCGTGACTTCGCTATCCGAGCCCGAACGCGCGTTGATCATCATGACCTTCGGGCCCGCGATGGCCTGACGCGGACGACGGCCCCAGGTGCGTGAGCCATTGCGGTTGTTCCAGAACTGATAGGGCTTGCGCTCGAGAATGTCGATCAGCTCCTGATCGATATTGCCGCCACCGTTGTAGCGGATATCGACGATGATGCCCTTCTTGTTGCTGTACTGATCGATCTCGTTGCGGAAGCGCGCCAGCGACGGCTGGTTCATGGAACGGATATGCACGTAGGCAATGTCGCCGTTGGTTTCCTTCTCCACCTGCGCGCGATTGTTGGCCACCCACTCCTCGTACTTGATGTCCGTGAGCGAGGTAACGCTGGCAATGCGCACGGTGCGCGCGCCCTCACCGCTCGCGCTGCGCGCCAGACGCACGGGGATGTACTCGTTCATCGCCGTGGCCATGAGTTGCTCGTAGTTCTCACCCGACTTGAGCTCCGTGCCGTTCACGGCCAACACGTACTCGCCCCTGGTGATGCCCAGCCACTCCTTGTCGGCGGGACCGTTCTTGTAGATATGCCCCACGCGATAGCGACCGCTGGCATCGGGCTCGAGCTCAAACCCCAGATGACGCGTGGTGTACACCGACGGCATGCGCCGCGATGGCGGACCATTCACACCGGTATGCGACGCGTTCAGCTCACCGATCATCTCGTTGGCCAGATCGTACACGTCCTCATTGGTGCCCACGTGCGCCAGCAGCGGCTTGTAGCGCGCCTTGATGGCGTTCCAGTCGCGGCCGTGCATCTTCTCGTCGTAGAAGCGGTACTTCATCACTCGCCACGACTCCTCGAACAGCTGCTCGCGCTCGGCGCGCTCATCGACGCGCACCGGGAAGCTGAAGTTCACCGGCTCCGCGCGCTGCGGTGTCGCCAGCACCAGCCGGCTGATCTCGAACCCACTGCCACCGTCCGCATCATCCCCACCACGTGCGGGACGACGGAAGAACACCGCGCGCCGGTCATGCGTGGGTGTGAGCTGCGGATACACCCCACCCGCAATACGGCGGCGGTTCTGTCCGTCGACGCCAATGGCGAACAGCCCCACGTTCGGACTCTCCGCGTCCACGGCGGCGTTCTGTCCGCCGCCACCGAAGCCGCCGCCACCGCCGGCCGTGAAGTACACCGTGCGTCCGTCGCGCGACAGGAAAAATGCACCAACCGCCACCGAGCCGCGCGTGAGTTGCGTGGCACGGTCGGCAATGCCCTCGGCATCGATCGTTACCGTAAACGGCGCAGCCGCACCCGCATTGGTCGAGTCACCGCGCTCGCGCGCGGCAGGAGCGCCACCGCTGGTACCGTTTCCACCCGCCCCGCTACCGGCCGAGCGCCGCTGCCGCTCGCGCACCAGGGGGTCGTTGGGGTCTTCGGTGAGACGCGCCAGCGGCACCACGAACAACTGCGACACCCCATTGTCTCGCGTCGACGTGAACACCACGTGCTTGCCATCCGGCGTGAGCACACCGTTGGTGTCGTTGAAGGGATTGCGCGTGACGTTCACCTCGCGGCGATTGCGCACGTCGAACACGAACACGTCGGCGTTCTGGTCGTCGTCACGTTTGGTGTAGGTGAGCCAGTTGCCGTCGGCACTGTACTGCCCGATGGTGAACCCGCCCGCCTGATTGAACGCCAGTTCACGCGGCGCACCACCTGCCACGTCCACTTCCCACAGACGATTTGCACCCGTGTACGCCAGCTTGCGCGACGACGGCGCCCAGGTGAGATCGCCCTTGATCGACTCCTGTGTGGTGAGCTTGCGGCGCTGTGCGCTGGCCAGGTCGTACACCCACACCTCCTCCTCGCCCGACTCGTCGCTCACGTACGCCATGCTGCGGCCATCAGGCGACCAGCTCTGATAGCGCTCACGCCACGGTGACGATGTGACCGCCGTGCGCTCGCCCACCCCGGCCTCGCTGGGCACGATCACGATCTCGCCGTGAAAATCCACCGCCACCTGATTGCCATCGGGTGACGGAGCGAAACCATCCGCGCGGTTGCTGGTGGTGAGCAGCGAGATGGCGTTCTCCTTCGGATCGGCGGCGAGACGCAACGCGAGTTTGCGCGGCGTGCCCCCTGGCACATCGAGTGTCCAGAGTTCGAAGTCGTTCTCGTAGATGATGCGTTTGCCGTCCGGCGAGATGGCGGGGAACTGCACGCCATCCTCCTTGTGCCGCGTGACCTGCTGCGGCGCGCCACCGCTGGGCGCGATGCGCCAGAGGTTGAAGATGCCGTCACGCTCCGACGCGAAGTAGATCTGGCCATCGGCGCCCCACATGGGGTGCACATCATGCGTGAACGACTGGAACTGCTTGAGTTC
Source organism: Gemmatimonas sp. UBA7669 (assembly GCF_002483225.1). Lineage (NCBI taxonomy): Bacteria > Pseudomonadati > Gemmatimonadota > Gemmatimonadia > Gemmatimonadales > Gemmatimonadaceae > Gemmatimonas > Gemmatimonas sp. UBA7669. The sequence continues at coordinate 53,407 of NZ_DLHL01000003.1, forward strand.
CGTATCGGTCAGCTCGGTGATCTGGCCCGTGCGCAGGTCCTGCACCGCAATGTCGGCGTTACTGTTGCCGCGATATCCCTTGCGCCAGTAGCTCGGCAGCGAGCGGTTGAACGCCACCAGCGTAGCGTCCTGTTTGATCATGCCACTGCGTCCAATGTCCATGGCCATTGGACGCGGCTGGGTGCCGTCGAGTGGCAAACGATAGAGCGGCGAGCCCCAGGCCGCGACGCCGCGATTGCTGCTCATCACGATCTCGCGCCCGTCCGGCGTCCAGTAGAGCGCCTGATCGTCGCCACTGTACCAGGTCAGTTGCCGCGGCTCACCCCCACCCACCGGCACGACATACACGTCGTTGTTGCCCATGCGATTGCTGGTGAACGCAATCCAGCGACCGTCGGGCGAGAACCGTGGCATGAAGTCACGGGCCACATGCGCCGTCAGGCGACGCGGGTTGCTGCCATCGGCATTGGCCACCCAGATGTCGTCGTGCCAGGTGAAGGCAATGGTGCCGTCGTTGGCCACGTGCGCGTAGCGCGCAAAGCGAACCGGGGTGTCGGCACTGTTGCGTGAAGATTGCGCGTCGAGTGCGCCAGGGGCTGGGAGAACGGCCAGCGCGGCCAACGCGAGTGACAGTGCGCGGGTCGAACAGGGGAAACGCATGATGGCTCCGCGGTGAGGGAATTCGCACCGCTATTGTGCGCTCCATGGCGCACGGAGGCCAGTGTGCGGATTCCGGATGCTACTCGCAGCCCGCGACCGCACTCTCCCAGAGCACCCGCCACCGTCCATCCGATCGCGCGAGGACGGCCGCGCCCAGCGCCACCCCGTCATCGCGTCCGAACAGCACACGCAGTTGGTCAGACGCGGCATTGCGGAATGCCAGCAGCGGTTCGGCCACCACCAGCTCATCCTCGGCACCCGCCGCGCGTTCGTGCCATCCCACCGTCCATTGCCGCGCATCGCGGGTGGGCATGTCCACAATCATCACCAGACGTTCTTCCTGCGGATTGTCTTCCTGATTGATGCGCCGCACCAGCGTCGCGACCGCCAGACTGCTGTCACTGCCCGAGGACCGCCACGCGCGCAGCACCACAAAGGGACGACCGCGGAACGTGGCATTGGTATCGTCCGGCAGGCCGGAGGCCAGGCGGGCCAGCGCCGCCGCGAAGACGGCCGAGTCGCGACTTGCCAGCCCTTCAATGGAATCGAGGGGAATGGGCCGCACCTGACCACGCCGAAAGGCCGCTGTCCAAGGCAGAATGGCGCCGGTATCGATACGCACACGAGCCACCGGCCACGCAGTGCAGCCCTCCGGCTGCACTGACGGCGGCTCCACCACCACATGTCCGGCAAACACCTGCCCGGAGCGCGTGAACAAGTCCAAGGCCCCGTCAGCCACCATGGCGGTCACACCCGTCGTGTCACTTACCGTCAGCTCGGTGGCCTCCGGAAGCAGAAACGACCCGGTGGCAAAGCCGCCGTCGACCGTGGGCAAAACCAGATAGGGCCCCGCCCCCGCGTCCCAGCCACTCGACGTCGGCCGTGCCTCACCCGAACCGGTGTCTCCGCCTGGCGGCACGGAGACCAGGGAGTCGGTGCGCGACACCGGCGGTGTGTCCGTGCACGCCGTGATGGCGACGGCAAGCCACAGTCCGCAGCACAGGGTCAGCGCGCCGCGGCGGTGTACGAGGCGCTGTACCAGGCGGCGGTGGACACGGGAGGTCATGCGGACGGTCATCGCAGAAGTATGTCATGCAACGTACTGGACAGCGACTCTGCCACTCCTGACAATTCCCGCCATGGCTGACGCTCCCCACCCCGCTTCGCGCGCGCCCAAGCCCGCTGCGCCCCTGCCCTGGACCCGGCGAGTCGCACTGGCGCTGGGGCTGCATCGTCCCGAATTGCGCGCCTGGTCCATGTATGACTGGGCTGTATCCGCCATGCAGACGGTCATCATGACGGCGGTCTTCCCCATCTACTTCATCTCGGTGGCCGGCGCCGATCGCCCGCCCGAGCAGGCCACCCAGGCGCTGGCCAACGCCAACACGCTCGCCGCGGTGGTGATTGCGGTGCTGAGCCCCATTCTGGGGGCCATGGCCGACTTCCGCGCGGCCAAGAAGCGCTTTCTCGCGGTCTTCATGCTCATCGGCGTGTTCAGCACGGCGGGCATGTACTTCATTCAGCATGGCGACCTGCTGCTGGCCGCCACTCTCTTTGTGCTCGCCCTCGCGGGCGCGACGGGCAGCATGACGTTCTACGAGTCGCTGCTGCCGCACATTGCCGACGAACACGAAATCGATCGGGTCTCCACCGCAGCCTACGCCATGGGCTACATCGGCGGCGGCGTGCTGCTCGCGCTCAATCTGGCCTGGATCAGCAACCCGGGTCTCATCGGCTTGCCCTCGGGCGACGATCTGCCGCGTGCACAGGCGACACTACCGGCGCGTCTCGCCTTCGTCTCGGTGGGCGTGTGGTGGCTGCTCTTCAGCATCCCCATGTTCCGTGGCGTGCCCGAGCCCGCGCGAACGCTGGAGTCGGATGAACAGGCCGGTGAAAGCGCGCTGCGCGTGGCCTTCGCACGACTTGGCGAAACGCTGCGCGAGATGCGGCACTACAAGCAGGCCTTTCTCGCCATGCTGGCCTTCACCATCTACAACGATGGCATTCAGACCATCATCAAGATGGCCACGGCCTTCGGCACGGAAATCGGCATTGCGCGCAGTGATCTGATCACGGCCATTCTCATCGTGCAGTTCGTGGGCATTCCCTGCGCGTTCCTCTTCGGCAGTCTGGCCGGTCGCCTCGGGACCAAGCGCTCCATTCTGCTGGGCCTCGCCGTCTACACCGGCATCTGCATCTTCGCCTACGGCATCAACTCGGCGCGGGAGTTCTACATCCTCGCCATTCTCGTGGGCACCGTGCAGGGCGGCACGCAGGCACTCAGCCGCTCGCTTTTTGCCAGCATGGTCCCCAAGCACAAGAGCGGCGAGTTCTTCGGCTTCTACAGCGTCTTCGAAAAGTTCGGGGGCATTCTGGGCCCGCTGGTCTTCAGCATCGCCATTGGTCAGACGGGGAGCAGCCGCGGCGCCATTCTCTGGGTCATCGCCTTCTTCGTGGTAGGCGGCGCGCTGCTGACGCGGGTGAATATCCCGGAAGGCGAACGCATGGCCCGCGAAGCCGACGCGCGCACGCGCCGCGCCTGAGACAGCGGCGCGCCCATGCTGTATGCGCTATTCAAACCCGTGGTGGGCGTGGCGCTGCGCTGGTACTATCGCAGCATCACCATCACGGGGCTCGAACGCATTCCGCCATCGGGGCCGGTGTTTCTCGCGGTCAATCACCCCAATGCGCTCGTGGACGCACTCGTGGTGGGGCATGTCGTGCCACGCCGCGTGCGCTTCACGGCCAAGGCCACGATCTTTGCCAATCCCCTGGCCGCCTGGCTGCTGACACGCGTGGGGGTCGTGCCGCTGCGCCGCAGCCACGACGAATCCGCCGCTGGCAGCGCCCCCGATCCGACGCGCAACGCGGCGGCCTTCGACGCCGTGGCCGATGCGCTGAGCGCGCAGGCAGCCATCGTGATCTTTCCCGAAGGCAAGAGTCACGACGACCCGCATCTGGCCCCGCTGCGCACGGGTCTGGCCCGCATGGTGTGGCACGCCGCCGACACACGCGATGTGCACAACATCCGCATCGTGCCCATGGGCCTGCTGTTCGAAGAAAAGGAGCGTCCGCGCTCGCGCATCCTCGTGCGCGTGGGCGAGCCCATGGCCATCGACGCGGTGCGGCAGCAAGGCGCCACCGTATCGTCGCTCACCCAACGGGTCAGCGACGCGCTCGCGGCCGTCACACTCAACTTCGACACCGCCGAGGACGCCGAACGGCTGCAGACCGTGGGGCGCACGCTGGCAGCCTTGCTCGAACCCCTGCGTGCTGTGGGCGACGACACCACGCCACTGGCCGACGTGCTGCGTGTGGTGCAGCGGCTCGATCGCGCACAGCAGGCCCTACGTGAGCGGCGCGATCCGGTCCTCGACGCGCGCGCTCGGCAATTCGAACAGCAGGTGCGCGCCTTCCGCACCACGCTCGACACTCATCAGCTCGATGCGCACGACGTGGCCATTGATCTTGGCGCCACTCCGGGTGCGCGCTTTGCGCTGCGTGAGGCCCTGCTGGCCGCGCTGCTGGCGCCCATCGGACTCTGGGGACGCATCACGCACGCCGTGCCCATTCAGATTGCGCGCGCGATGGCCCTGCGCAACGTGCGCTCGCGCGACGAACCCGCCATGCGCACGCTCGTGCTGGGTCTCGTGCTGGTGCTGAGCGCCTATGCGGCGCAAACCACACTCGTTGCCTGGCTGGTCGGTCCGTGGTGGGCACTCGGCTTCTTTGCGTCGCTCGTGCCGTCGGCCAGCAGCGATTTGCGCTACGGCGATCGCACGCGCCGTGCGCGCGCGCGGGCCCGCGCGTATTTCACCTTTCGCCGCAATCCCGCGCTGCAGCAGCGCCTGCTCGCGGACGCCGAGGCCATTCGGCGAGAGGCAGGCGAACTGGAAAGACTGATCACTATGAATGGAGGTGGTCCAAGATGGTTGAACCGGGAGCTGCCCTGAAGGCACACCGATCTGGTTTGTTGAAGGTGGTAATATCTGGCGTGCTTGCCGGTTGCAGCTCGTCACATAGGCCGCCGGGAAGTTTCCACAACCTCCCGTATCCCTATGCGTCGCAATTCGAGTGCGGTCTGTCTAATGCATCGCAGGATTCGGCAGGTTTGGTCATCGTTACCGTGGTGGAAGCTCCAAGTTGGCCCCGCGGTACGGCAACCCTGCAACACTGGGCAAGAGGACAACCGCAGCTAAGCGCGATAACTCTCGGAGATCCCATCACACTCGACCGCATGGCTCAAGTGGACTCCGTTCGCGCGTGGTCCGCCGACAGTGACACCGTACGTGGGCGTGTGCCTCAGAAGGCGGGATGCAGCACGCGTGTTCGAATTGTCCTCACCAGACGTGTAGCACCCGACTAGCCCGTTACAGCTAGCCCGTCACGACAATTCGATCATCAGCGGGCGGATACACCGGTCCACCCAGGTCCCAGTGCCAGGCGTCGCGCCTCACCCCGCTGCGCGGATCCTTGAGTGGCTTGAACTGCAGGCGCGACGCCCGCAGTCCGCAGGCCTCACCAAAGGCTTCGAGCCGCACCCGATCGGTGCTCACCAAATGCACCAACGGCTCCCCCAGCCACACATGGCGGTGCAGCCAGAGTCCGCCGTCCATGGCGTGAATCATGCCCTCGCGGCGTTTGATGAACTCGCGGCACCCGCTCACAAACACCAACTCCCGCAGACGCGCAGCGCGTCGGCGGGAGTCGGGGTCCTGCGCGATGGGGGGGAGGGAAGCGTCTCGCGCTGGCGTCGTCATGGAACCCGGGTCGGGCCCCGTCTTACTGACACTCGATCACCCCTTCGCGGGTGGCCGGTGCTACGGGGGCTGCCTGACCGTAGAACACCGAGCACACCAGGGGAAGCGCCGAGGGGTGCGTGGCCGTGGCCGACCAGCCCCGGGCGTCACCGGACACGATGTTGATGTTCACGCCCTTCGATGAGTTGAAGCTCAGGCCGGCCAGGTTGTTGGAATACTGCTCGTTGTAGTAGAAGTAGTCTTCCTGCTGACTGGCCACATTCTTGAGGTCCGACTTGATGGACGCCGCGTAGGCTCGGCCCTTTGACTCCTGGAACTTGGGCACGGCGATGGCCGCCAGAATGCCAATGATCACGACAACGATGAGCAGCTCGATGAGCGTGAAGCCCTGCCGCGATGTGGTGGCACGCATGCGCTGTCCTCTGGAGCGGTACCCAGCCGTCATGGCCGGGGGTGATTCTGACCTGGCAGGCCCGGACGGACCTGCGAACGTCTTGCCCTAGCGCAAACCGGATGCCGCATCCTGCGAATTCGCCAAAGCATGAATTGGCAATCACTTACTGAGTTCTTACGGCCCGGAATGACTCGACGCGTCCTTGCAGGCCCCGACGTTTGCTGCAAAGTGCAACACCGGGACCTACGCGAATGCAGGCAAGGACTTACGAGGCCTCAGGACTTGGCCGCCACCCAGTCCGGCCCGATGCCCATCTCCACCAGCAGGGGCACGTTGAGACTGGCCGCGCCCTCCATTTCCCGCTTCACCAGACCGCGGAGCGCCGTCTCCTCGTCGGGCGGCAGTTCGAACACCAGTTCGTCGTGCACCTGGAGCAGCATGCGGGAAGCCAGACCCTCGGCACTCAATGCCCGATGGACCCGGATCATGGCAATCTTGATGAGGTCGGCCGCTGAGCCCTGAATGGGGGCGTTGGCCGCCACCCGCTCGCCGAAGGCGCGGATGTTGAAGTTCCGCTCCTTGAGCTCGGGGATATAGCGCCGCCGCTTGAACAGGGTCTCCACGTAGCCGCGTGCCCGCGCGTCCACCACACACTGCTCGAGAAAGGCCTTCACGCCCGCAAAGCGCTCGAAATAGGTGTCGATGAAGGCCTTGGCCTCAGCGTGCGTGATCTTGAGCTGCCGCGAGAGCGCGTGCGCGCCCTGTCCGTAAATGGTGGCGAAGTTGATGGTCTTCGCACGCGCACGCATGTCGCTCGTGACGTCGGCCAGGTCCACGCCAAAAATGATGGCCGCGGTCTGCTTGTGAATGTCACCGCCCGCCTTGAACGCGCTCACGAAGGCCGGGTCATCACTCAGGTGTGCCAGGAGCCGCAGTTCGATTTGTGAGTAGTCCGCACTCAGCAAACGCCATCCGCTGCGCGGCACAAAACCGCGACGGATTTCGCGGCCCAGCTCACGACGGATGGGAATGTTCTGCAGGTTGGGGTCCGCGCTCGACAGACGCCCCGTGGCCGCCACCGTCTGGTTGTACGACGTGTGCAGACGGTGATCCCGCGGATGCACCAGGCGCGGCAACGAATCGATGTACGTGCCTTCGAGCTTGAAGATCTCGCGGTACTCCATGAGCAGCGTGGGCAGCGTGTGCCCCTCTTCGGCGAGCTCCTGCAACACGCTGGCATCGGTGCTGGGTCCGGTGGCGGTCTTCTTCTTGACCGGCAAGCCCAGCTCCTCGAACAGCACGACACGAAGCTGCGGATTGGAGTTGATGTTGAACTCGTGACCCGCCTCGGCGTAGATGGCCTGCTCCACCTTCTCACGTTCCGCCTGGAAGCGCGTCTTGAGTGAGGCAAACCACGCGAGATCGATGGCCACACCGTCCCACTCCATGTCGGCCAGCACTTCCACCAGCGGCACCTCGATGTCCTGCATCAGCGCCAGCACTTCGTGCGCGGCCAACTGCGGCTCGAGATGCGCCCGCAAACGCATGGTGATGTCCACGTCTTCACAGCTGTAGTCACGCGCGGCATCCACCGGCACCACATCGAAGGGCAACTGCGTCTTGCCCTTGCCACAGAGCTGCTCGTACGAGGTCATGCTGTGGCCGAGATGCTCAAAGGCCAGCATGTCGAGTCCATGCGAGCGCCGACCCGGATCAAGCACATAGCTCGCCAGCATGGTGTCGAATGCCAGACCCGCAAGACGCACACCGGCCCCGCGCAGCACGAGCATGTCATACTTGGCATTCTGCGCGATCTTGGGCACACTCGCGTCTTCCAGCATGTCGCGCAGTGGCGCCATGGCTTCGCTGCCGAAGGCCGGCAGGTTGACCGGTTCCGGCGCGCCCGCGTTGATGCGCGCGCCGGCAATGCCGGTTTCGCCCGAGAGCAGTGCGAGATTGCCACCGCCGTCCTCACGGCGATGCGCAAACGGCAGGTAGTAGGCCTCGCCCGGTGCCACCGCGATGGACAGGCCCACCAACTTGGCGCGCATGGCGTCCACCGCAATGGGCGCGTCGGCATCCGTCACGGTTTCCGTGTCGATGGCGATGTACGGCACTTCGCGCACGCGCGTGAGCAGCGTATGCAGTGCCTCGAGGGTGTCCACCGTGTGGTACTGCGCATCGGCCAGCACCGACACGCCGCTGTCGCTCGCTCGCACCGGCAGCGACGGGCGCGTGCCGACCGCTGCGGCCTCGGCGATGGCCGAGGCGGCCGCCGCACTCAGCATGTGCCCCGCGTTTTCCGGCGTGAGCGGCGTCTTGCCACCCGCCGACACCGCTGGTGCATCACTCACGTCTTTCAGCAGCGACGTGAATTCAAGCTCCATGTACAGGCGCTTGAGTGCCGACGCATCGGGCGCGTGCATACGCAGCGCGTCGGCATCGAGGGTCAGCGGCACGTCGGTGCGAATGGTCACCAGCGTCTTCGACAGCCGCGCCTCGGCCTCGTACTGCTGCAGCGCCTCGCGCGGACGCTTCTTGGTGATCTCGCCAACGTGCGCGATGATGTTCTCGAGCGGTCCGTACTGGGTGATGAGCTCGATGGCGCCCTTCTCACCAATGCCCTTCACGCCAGGCACGTTGTCGCTGCTGTCACCGACCAGGGCCAGGTAATCAATGACACGCTCCGGCGGCACGCCCAGTCGGTCGTTGGCATTCTCCATGCCCACCCACTGCTCGTCCACGCTGGCGGGTCCGCCGCGGCCCGGATTGAGCAGCCACACACCGGGGCGCACGAGCTGCTGGAAATCCTTGTCGCCCGACACCACGACCACATTGTAGCCCTGCTCCACACCCAGACGGGCCATCGTGCCGATGACATCGTCCGCCTCGAAGCCCTCGGCCGTGAGTACGGGAATGCCGTAGGCCTCGAGCAATTGCAGCGTGCGCTGCAAGCCCTGATCGAAGTCGGCCTGGAGATCGTCGGCCAGCTTTTCGCGCGTGGCCTTGTAGTCGGGATACAGCTCGTCGCGGAACGTGGCACCCGAGTCATGCACCCACGCCAGATACTCCGGCTTGTGGGTGGCCAGCAGGCGCTTCAGAAAGTTCGCAATGCCCCAGGCAATCGAGCTGTTCTCACCACGACTGGTACTGAGCGGCCGCTGCAGCAGGGCAAAGAACGCGCGATAGATCAGCGCGTACCCGTCGACCAGAAAGAGTCGCGGCGCGGTGGGACGCGTGACCTCAGCCATGTCGCGTCCCGCCGCTCACGACCCGCGCGAACAACTCAGCGCGGCTGCATGGACTGCTTGCGGCGAATGGCGGCGTCGAGATCCACGCGTCCCTGCGCAGAAAGGCGCCAGCGGCCGAAGCCGGTCTGGTCCACGAAGACAAGCTGCGTGCGCAGCTCGCGATATTCCCAGATCTGCTGGCGGACGCGCGCATTGGGATCGATCAGGCCGGTGTCGGTGATGTTGTCCGGATCACCCAACGCCACGAAGGCGATGCCGCGATCGGACTGCCAACCAACCTGCGCATCATCACGATAGCGGGCGTTGGCGGTGCGGATGCGTGCAAAGTAATCGCGCAATCCTTCGTGTTCAGCCGTGGCCGGCACGGGGTCCGTTTCCTTGAGGAAACGGGTCCACGCGTCGGCACGCTGGGCCGGGCCCGCACTCTGCAGCTCACGCACCCGCTCGGGCGCGGCGAAATACCGCAGGTAGCCGAGCATTTCTTCGAAGGTGGCAATGGGCAGGTCATCGCCCAGACTCACCAGCACGCGCGTGCGCGACGTGTCGCGGCCACCCTGCGGTACCACCTCCACCCGGTTGATGCCGATGCCCATGCGCGAGACCGGGACACCCACCGTGACACTGCGGCCGGCGCCACGCTGCGGCAGCGTCACCGTGCTGTCCCAGAGCACCACATCGGCGTCATCGCGCACACGAACCCCCACCACTTCGGGCAGGTTGGCGCCTACCGCATCGACATACACGGGCAGGAGCGAATCCACACCAAACACAACCGTGGCGCGCGGCCTCGCCAGGAGACGCGGCAGCGAGTCCACGCTCTGACGCGGAATGACTTCATACACCGGGACCGGACTGCCCAGGGCCGTTGCCGAGAGGCGCGGCACGTCGAGCGTCACTTCCTCCGACGAGGACCGGATGCTGCCCCCGTCCCGAAGGGCGATGGCCAGGGTGTAGCGACCTGGTGCCAGGCGCAGGAACTGCTGCCAGATGATGCTTTCGTCGGTGCGCGTCGTTTCGCGGAAGGTCGGGACCCGTACCTGCTCAACCGACTCCACACTGCGCACCACCGTCTGTCCCTGCCGGACTTCCACACGGGCCGTGTACGACGCCGCATATCGGTCGCCTTCACGGGAGAAACCGAGCACACGTGATGGCAATGAGAGCGCCAGCAGGGTCAGCGTGGTGTCCGGCGACGGCGCGCGAAGAAACGACACCGAGGCTGTGAATGGGACGGTCCCCCCACTCGAGACCAGACCCAGCGACCGGTACAGGCGCTGCATATCCGCCGCGGTCGTGGTCACTACGCCGCCCGCAGGTCCGCCCCCCGGCGGCGCTCCGCCTGGGGGCGCGCCACCCGGTGGCCCGGGTGCCGGTCTGGAACCGGCGCAGGCCGTGAGCAGAGCCGCGACGCCAACACGGACGCAGGCTCGGAAAGTCAGGGCACGAGTTGTCACGGTCTGCATTGCTACCATCTCGGACAGTGGAAGGTCCCGCAACTTTACCTTGCTGGCGTTGCGTGTCGGCGTTACGTTCGCCCCGTGGCTATCGAGACGCTAGTCGGAACGACATTGGCCGGGTATACGGTTCGCGGAAAAGTCGGCGAGGGTGGAACCTCGACGGTGTTTCGTGCCGATCATCCCAAGCATGGCACGGTGGCATTGAAGGTGTTGCGCGAAAAGCTGCAACACGACAAGACCGCAGTGCAGCGCTTCCTCCGGGAGGCGCAGTTTGGCGCACGGGTAGAACACCCCAACATCGTGCGCACCCTCGATTACGGGCAGTCCGAGAGCGAGCGCTACTATCTGGCCATCGAGTGGGCCAGCGGCGAAATCCTCGACAAGTACGCCGACAAGAATGGCCCGCTTCCCATCCGGGACGTGACCGCCATCCTCTCGCAGATCTGCAGCGCCGTGCAGGCCGCGCACGACGAGGGCATCGTGCACCGCGACCTCAAGCCGGAGAACGTCATGTACGATCCGGCTACCAAGCAGGTCAAGCTGCTCGACTTCGGCATTGCCGCGGATACCGACGCCGCTCCCGACCAGCGCCTCACACGAGCCGGGTTCTTCGTCGGCACGCTCATGTACGTGGCCCCCGAAGCGCTCTCGGGTGAACTGGTCGGCCCCGCCGCCGACCAGTACTCGCTGGCCACCATCGCGTACTACCTGCTCTCGGGCTGTCTGCCCTATACCGGCAAGTCCCCACGCGAGCTCTTTTCCCAGCTGCTAACGCAGCCGCCGGTGGCGCTCAACAAGGCCAAGGCCGGTCTCGTCTTCCCCGCCGGCCTCGAAGCGGTGATCATGAAGGCACTCTCCAAGGTGCCCGCTGATCGGTATCCCTCGGTGAAGGCGTTCTCCGACGCGCTCACCGAGGCCGCCAATGCGCCGGCGGTCGCCTCGGGCAGCTCGGCTGCCATCGCCGGCGACGGTGGCAAGGACAAGGGCGGACTCTTCGGCAAGGTGAAGGGGCTCTTCGGTCGAGGCTAACCGGGCGCCGGCCCCTGGCTCCCCTCTCGTCGTGACCACGTCTCCCCATGTACGACTCGTCGCCCTGCTGGCCGAACGCTCGGCCAAGCGGGGCGATTTTGTGCTCGCCTCCGGACGCCGCTCCTCCCTGTACGTGGATTGCCGGCTGACCACCATGCATCCCGAAGGCCAGCTGCTCATTGGCCGAGCTGGCCTGGCCGCCCTGCGCGCGAGCCCCTGGAACGTGGACGCCGTAGGTGGCCTGACCCTGGGCGCCGACCCCATCGCCTATGCCATCGCCCACGCGAGTGCGATCGAAGCCGAACGATTGGCTGGCGCACCCGGTCCCGAAATGGTTCGGGCCTTTACCGTGCGCAAGGAGGCCAAGCAGCACGGCACTGGCAAGCTCATCGAGGGGGCCTTCTTGCCGGGTGACCGGGTGGCCATCGTTGAGGATGTGATCACCACCGGCGGGTCCGCGCTCAAGGCCGTGGAAGCCGTCCGGGCGGCCGGCGGCATCGTGACGGGGGTACTGGCCCTCGTGGACCGCGAAGAAGGCGGCAGAGAGGCTCTGGAGGCCGCAGGGCTGGAAGTCCTGAGCCTGGTCCGCGCGTCAGAGCTGCTGCCGCTCCTGCCGCCAGCCTGACGGCCGAGCAGCGCGGTAGACCGGCGCAGAATTGCGCCGAGCCGGGTTGGGGCGTCCTTGAAGGCCATGACTGCCCCAGCCCTGACTCCCCGCCACGTGCCCGCGCTGCTCAACGAGGAGCGCGCCAAAGACCTGCGCACCTTTGCGGTTGCCGCGAGGCGGCGATTCTGGAGCACCATCATCGTGGCCGGCGTACTGGTGGCCGGCCTGCAGTTGGGCCTGGCCCAGGTGCCTGCCCTGCTTGTGGTGTCCATGTTCGCGGCCGCGCTGTTGCTCAATGCGGGGCTGGCCGCCCTTGGACGACAGGCGAGCTGGTATCGCCGCTGGTTCAAGTACGTCTTTGCCGTTTTTGACACGCTGCTGATCAGCGTGGTGGTGGGCGTGTTCGGCTCTCCGGTGCTGGCGCTGCTCTACGTCCTGGCCATTGTGCCCTACTCCTTCGATCGCGGGCCGGCGCTGGGCTATATCACGACCGGTTCGTCGGTACTTGGGTATCTGGGTGCGAGTTGGGTATACCAATTCAACCAGCCGGGCGAGGCCGCGCCCTGGGCGCAGGTGTGGTTGGCCGCCGGTCTCCTGGTCGTGGTGTCGCACCAGGTCATTCAAATGCCCTCGCGGCTCATTGCCCGCATTCGCCGTACGCGCGAGCGCGTGGCGCAGGTGGAACGCGGGGACCTCTCCGCCCGCGCCGACGCCCGGCACGCGGACGAGTTGGGATTTCTCGAGGGCAGTCTGAACGGCATGCTCGATGAACTGGAGTGGCTCATCGACACGGTGCAGCAGGAAGCCGATGAACTCGCCGCCGTGGCCTCGCAGGTGCACGCGGCCAGTGAATCGCTGGGCTTTCGTGCGAGTGACGTGAGCGCGAGCGCGCTGGCCCTCCGCGACGATGTCGCACAACAACAGGACGTGGCCGGTGTCGGCGCGCGCGCCGGTCAGGACGCGCGGCGTACCGCGGAGCTTGCCCGTCGGACGGCTGAAGCCACGGCACAGGACGCGCATGAGCTCGATGACGCGGCGGCGACCAGTCGCGCGGCCATTGACCGGGCCGCCCGCACACTGGTGCACGTGGGCGAGACCGTCACCGACACCGCGGCGCAGGTGCGCGCCCTGGCGCCGGCCTCGGACCAGGTGGGAGACTTTGTCGATACCGTGTCGCGTATTGCCAAGCAGACCAATCTGCTGGCGCTCAACGCGGCCATTGAAGCCTCACGAGCCGGTGAGGACGGCGTCGGCTTCGCTGTGGTCGCTGAACAGATTCGCGCGCTGGCCGTGGAGAGCGCACTCGCCGCCAAGCGCGTCACGCACACCGTGCAACAGGTGCGCGAGCAGATCGGGGTGGCGGTGCAGGCCATGGATACCACGGCGACGGAAGTGCAGGGTGCCGGCACGATTGCCCGCGATGCCACGCGCGGTCTGGCGTCGATGCTCGACGGCATTGCCCGTGTCACGCGTCAGAGCGACGAGGCGGTCGGGCTCGCCCGCACCCAGGCCCAGCTCTCATCGTCAGCCGCTGCTGCGTTCGAATCGCTGGAGGGCGCCGTGCAGCGCGCATCCGGTAACGCCCGGGTGGCGGTGGACGGTGTGTTGGCCCAGCGCACGAGCATCGAGGAGCTCACACGTAGTGCGCGTCAGCTCTCCGAGGTGGCGTCGCGTCTTCGTGCGGTGGCCAATCGTCAGGCGCATCACCCGACACATCAGTAACTCCGCGAGCAGCGTCACGGGGCGCGAGTCGTTTCCCACTGAGCCACGCGGGTGGCGAATGAAAGGGATCGAAGCTCTGCAGGGCATCGCGATACGGCAGGACCAGCGTCTCGCGGAAATGCTGCAACATCTGTTCACCCGTTCGCGTGCGTCGAAACGTTGCGGCCGGCATGTCCAGCAGATTCTGTACGTGACGTGAGAACGCCTGCGGCGAGGAATACTCCAGCAGGAACGCAACCTGGGTGATGGAGTAGCCCGGGTTCTCGAACAATCGGGCGGCCCGCACCAGGCGAGCGAGCGCGAGGTACTTCTTGGGTGCGGGAATACCGGCGCGACAGAACCGGCTCATGAACGTGGTCGGCATCACGCCCGCCATGCGTGTGAATTCCCGCACCGTGGTCAGCGTGCGCGGTACCGAGAAGAGCATGTCGAAGAAGCGGCGACACGCAGGGACCGCATGCTGCAGGTCGACATGCAGACGTTGCCGTGCGATGGCCTCGATGCTCTCGGGGTGCTCATCGGCCACCAACTGCCGCAGGTCACGCCATCCCGCCGGCTCACGCACATCCACCAGCGTGCGCACCCCCTGGTGACCCAACTGCAGGACCGCCTGCGTCGCGTGTCGTGGATCGGCAGCGCCCAGCAGCGCGACGGCGGGCACCCCCGGAAACTCACGCACCATGCGCGCCAGTTGCCCGGCGTGTGATTGCTGCTGATAGCGGGCCACCGAGACGAGCACGGCCGAGACGGGCTGTGCGCGCAGATCGGTGAGCACCTGGTCGAGATTCTCGCGATGCACGGTCGTGTACACCCCCTTCCCTGCCGCGTCCACGCGCTGTTGCTCGGCCGGAGTGAGGAACGTGATGACAGCTTTGGACCACGGTGTCGCGGACATGGAATGGGGCCCTCCGAAAGCCGAGGCAGCGGGAAGGAGACATGACAGCGAGGACGGACCAACACGCGCGATGCTAGAGCGCCTCGTCATCACGCTGTCATTGCCGCGCGTCGAATTGTCATCACGCGCGAGGCCCCAGCATCCGTGCGGAGGTTCGCGTGGTGACGCGGAGAGCGGGCCCGCTATATTGCGGACAGGATGTCGCCGGCCGGATGGTCGCGAAGTCGGAGGACGGGCGCTTGTCGCCGCGCTCCGGCTCCGAGGAAAGTCCGGGCTCCACAGGGCAGATCGCCAGGTAACGCCTGGGCGCACGCGGCGTGAGCTTCGTGTGACGGACAGTGCAACAGAAAGCAAACCGCCGTCTTCGCAAGAAGGCGGTAAGGGTGAAAGGGTGGGGTAAGAGCCCACCGCGCACTCGGCAACGAGTGTGGCACGGTAAACCCCGGTCGGAGCAAGGCCAAATAGGCGGTGAGAGACGGCCCGTCTCGAACAACGGTGCAGGGCCCTCGGGCCTGACCATCGAACCGCGGGTAGGCTGCTGGAGCGTGTGGGTGACTGCACGCCGAGAGGAATGACCGTCCGGTGTCGTGTGGTGTTTCACCTCTGGTGGTTCACCGCATGGCACTGACAGAACCCGGCTTACAGGCCGGCGACATCCGCCCTCTGCTTTTTCCTGTGTTCTCTGCCATGCGCGTACGCCTCAACGCTCGGTTCTACGTCCTGCTTGGACTGGTGACGACAGGCTGCGGTGGTGGCCCGGTGGTCACGCCGGTGCCCGTTCCCGAGGTTCGCGAGACACCACCAATTCCGACTCCGGTGTCGGTCGCGCGGGTGAGCCTGCCGGCACGGGTCGCGGGTGGCAGTTGGCGCGTGGTCAGTCAGATCACCATCGAGCTGCGCGACAGTGCCAGCACACCCGCCACGCCTGGCACTCGCGGCAATGCCCCGACGACGCGCCGGCAGGACGTCGAGTCGCGGGGGCTCGTCTCCTGGTCTGGCACACGCAACCCCAATGGGTCCATGGTGCTCGCCGGTCAGGTCGACTCGTTCACCGTGCGCAGCTCCTTCGAGCAGCAACTTGCGCCGCTGCCAACGCCACCGGCGCTGTTGTTGCTCGATGGCCGCGTGGACAGCACGACCGTTCGCATCGTGACCCGTCCCCTGTTGGACAACGAGTGCGACCGGCCTGAGGCCGCGGCGGCCGCATTGGCCGCTGAGGTGCTCGTGCGCATTCCTGACGGCGTCGTGCGCGGCAGTACCTGGCGCGACAGCAGTGTGACCCTTTCCTGCCGCGGCGGCGTGCCCATGACGCTGATAAGCCGCATGCAGACCACCTTGCAGGACATCGAGCCAACACAATTGCGTCTGGAGCGGCGGGTGGAGCTTCAGGTGAGTGGCACCGGCGGCTCTGCCTTTCGCGCCTTTGATGTCCAGGGTCAGGGTCAGGCAACCCAGCAGCTGGTGGTGGATGTCGCAACCGGTCTCTTGCGCCGGCTGGATGGGCGCAGTGAGCTCAGGCTCACCACAAGCGAACGGGTCCCGCAGCAGGCACCGCGTCTTCAGACAGCGGTGCAGCGCGGGACCCTTCGAGTCGAGTGGCGGCCCTGATTTGCGACGTGGTGGCGCATATGGCGCCACCACATCAGCCTCCCGGCCTCAGTCCATCAGACGCAGCGGCATCACCAGGCAGAGATACTTGGCCGGATCGTCCCAGCCTTCAGGCTCGATGGTGGCCGCACGCTCCGGCGCCTTGAACGTGAGCCGGATCTGCTCGGTGGGCATGTAGCGGAGAATCTCGAGCAGATAGGTGGCGTTGAAGCCAATGTCGAGCTGGTCGCCGGTGTAGTTCACCGGCAGCTCGTCGCTGGCTTCACCCAGATCCGGCGTGGTGACGCTGAACTTCAGCATCCCCGTGTTGAAGGACATCTTGATGCGATGCGTCTGATCGGACGCAATGACACTCATGCGCTTGAGCGCACTCGTGAGCGCGGCCTTGTCGGCCAGGGCGTAGCGATCGTTGTCCTTCGGGATGACCTGCTCGTAGTTGGGGTACGGCCCCTCCACGAGACGCGTGAACACCGACGTGAACGGCGAGCGGAATCCGAGGTGGTTGTCGCCGCGCGCGATTTCCAACTCTTCCTCAGCCGGAAACAGGCGGCGAATCTGCTCGAGCGCCTTGGGCGGCACGATGAGATCACCCGGCGGGGCGCTGCTGGATTCCACCGGCAGTTCCATCTTGGCGAGACGATGTCCGTTGGTGGCCACCATGCGCATGCGCTCCTCGCGCAGCTCCCAGAGCACGCCATTCAGGATGGGGCGTGACTCCTCGGTGCTGACGGCAAACGCCGTGTGCGAGATGAGCTTCTGCAACTCACCCGACTTGACCCGCCACGAATCGTTGAAGCGTACGCTCGGGAAGGTCGGGAACTCGTCACGCGGCAGCCCAAGCAGCTTGAACTTGGAACGCCCGCACTCCAGCACGACGCGCTGCTCACCACTGGCCGAAATCTTTACCGGCGAGGGCGGAAGCTCGCGCGCGATTTCGCTCAGCTTCTTGGCAGGGATGGTGATGGCCCCAGCCGTTTCGACATCCGCACTCACTTCGGTGCTGACGGCGATGTCGAGATCGGTGGCCGAGAAGCGAATGCCTCGGTCTGTCGTCTCGACCAGCAGGTTGGCCAGCACCGGGAGCGTGGTCTTGGCCGGCACGGCCGCGGTCACGGCCTGGAGGCCTTCCTGCAGCTTTTCACGCGAAATCGTGAACTTCATGCGCGGGTATGTGGAAGGACTGCTGCAGCCTGTTGTTTACAAACAGACTAAGAGATAAAAACAGTGGTAGCAGCAGGGGATGTGGGCATGTCTACAAACGCTGCAAGCTACGCATCCAGAACGGCTTTCGCCATGTCCCCTGATGTGGGTTGGCTGTGGGATCTCGCGAACTCTCCCCGCTCATGCACAGGGGAGGGGGGTGCCTGGTGTGGGGAGCTGTGGATGGGTGGGGACTCAGGTGCCCAGCTGCCCAGTTGTCCGCAGAGTTTCCAACATGCCGCGAACCCTGAGTACACGCTCGCTGAACTCGGGCTCCCCGGCCATGTCTTCCGCCACGCGATCCAACGAATGGATGACTGTGGAATGGTCGCGGCCCCCGAATGCGTTGCCGATCTCCACGAGCTGCAGGGCCAGCAGCTCGCGGCAGAGATACATGGCCACCTGCCGCGGCACCGTCAGTTGCTTGGTGCGCGTCTTGGAGCGGAGGCCATCGGGTGTCACGCCCCACTCGCGGGCCACGACCTGCTGAATGGTGGCCACGGTAATGGCGGTCGGCGGCACATCGGGGAAATCGGCGGACGACGCGCCGCGCAGCTTGTCGCGCAGCGCCTCGCGGGCCAGGTCCACGGAAATGTCGCGATGCTTGAGCGAGGCGTAGGCCAGCAGCTTGATGATCGAGCCTTCGAGCTCGCGCACGGATGACTTCACGTGCTGCGCGATGAACTCGATGACCTCGTCGGGGATGGTGAGCTCGAGGTGGTCGAGGCTGGCCTTCTTTTTCAGGATGGCAATGCGATGCTCGAGGTCCGGCGCATCGATGTTGGCCACCATGCCCCATTCGAAGCGGGAGACGAGGCGGGATTCGAGGCCCGGGATCTCACGGGGCGGCCGATCGGAGTTGAGGACGATCTGCCGTCCGGCTTCGTAGATGGCGTTGAAGGTGTGGAAGAACTCCTCCTGGGTGGATTCCTTCCCCTTCAGAAACTGCACGTCGTCTACCAGCAGCAGGTCGATTTCGCGAAAGCGTCGCCGGAAATCGCCCATCTGGCCGGTCTGGATGGCACTGATGAACTCGTTGGTGAACTGCTCGGTGCCGACGTAGGCCAGACGCAGGGTGGGGGTGCGGCGCAGCAGCTCATGGGCAATGCCCTGCATGAGGTGCGTCTTGCCGAGGCCGGTTTCCCCGTAGATGAACAGCGGGTTGTAGACCTTGCCCGGCGCTTGAGCGGCGGCCTGTGCGGCCGCAGCCGCCACGTCGTTCGACTTGCCGATGACGAACTGGTCGAACGTGTAGCGCGGGTTAAGTGGCGTTGAAACGCGCTGTTGCTGCTGCGGTGGTGGCGCGACAATCGGCGCTGGTGGCGGCGCAACGAACATGTCCATCTGCACCCGCCCGACCCGCTCCTCATGCACCCGGAACCGCACATTCATGGGGTGACCGAGGGCCACCGGCGCAAAGGTCGCCAACAGGTCCGCGTGCTTGGAGTCGTTCCAGTCGGCCGAGAACTGGTCGGGGGCGCCGACCACCAAGGTGTCGCCTTCCAGCGCCAGGGCGTCCGTCGGCTCAAGCCAGGTGCGGAAGGTCTGCTCGGGCAGCACCTGCTTCGCCCGTTGGCGCAGACGATCCCAGATTTCCGCAGGCGAAAGCGACATGGCAACTCGGTGGGGCGGTTGACGACGATGGCGGGGGGCGAAGGTACCCGTTCGACTGTGGATAAGTCAATCGCTGGCGACCTTGTGAGAGGGCCGTCGGACCGGACTCGGCACGTGTTGGCAAGCAAGTCGAAATGCCGATGGCCAACTCCTTGTCTGAGGCCACTTTGCACATGCAGGCCAAAGTCATCCTGCCCTTGACCCTGATGGGGGGGCGCACGTACATTGGGGGGCTATTCCGCATAACACGTCAATCCGTTTCCGTACGAGTTTCATATGGGCAAGCCCACATATCGTCCGCGCAACACGCGTCGCATCCGCAAGCACGGCTTCCGTGCGCGCATGGAGACGAAGTGGGGCCGCGAAGTCCTCGCTCGTCGCCGCAAGAAGGGGCGCAAGCGTCTGACCGTTCAGCTCCCGTCGAAGTACGCGGGCGCCTGAGTCGCGCGCGTTTCCGCGCCAGCAGCGGCTGACACGCGGGACCGAACTCGAACAGGTACGGCACGAAGGGAAGCGAGTGCGCACAGCGTCTCTGGACGTCCGCGCTCTGGCTTCCCTTCACGCATTTCCACGGGTCGGGTTCGTGGTCCCGCGTTACCGCCAGTCGGCCGTCGCCCGCAACCGGGTGAAACGGCGCCTGCGCGAGCTCGTACGGCTGGACATGCTCAGCGTGCTCGAAGGGCTGCCGCCGCACGATGTCGTGGTGCGCGCCCTGCCGGCAGCCTACCAACGGGATTTTGCCGCTCTCAAGGCTGAGCTGCGGCAAGCGCTTGGCAAACTCGTGCGCCAGCTACCCGCCACGCCGGTCAGCGAGTCCGCCCCCGAGTCTGCCCCCGAGTCCGCGTCATGAGCAACCTGACG
Organism: Gemmatimonas sp. UBA7669; assembly: GCF_002483225.1. Taxonomy (NCBI): domain Bacteria; kingdom Pseudomonadati; phylum Gemmatimonadota; class Gemmatimonadia; order Gemmatimonadales; family Gemmatimonadaceae; genus Gemmatimonas; species Gemmatimonas sp. UBA7669. The sequence goes on from NZ_DLHL01000003.1 coordinate 73,465, forward strand.
GTCCGCAGCATGGCGACCTGGCCGCGTCGCGCGGCCATTCTGCTCGTGCGGGCCTATCAGGTGGGCCTCTCCCCCATCTTCGGTGGGGCCTGCCGCTATTATCCATCGTGCTCAGCCTATGCCATTGAGGCATTGGAAAAGCACGGGGCTCTCCGTGGCAGTTGGCTGGCGCTTCGCCGCATCAGCCGCTGTCATCCGTTGCGACCCGGGGGCTTCGATCCCGTTCCATAGGGAACGCCCGATCGCCCCCGTCGGTCCTCGTCTTTCTTGACTCATGGAACCACGCCGCATCATCCTCGCCGTCGTCCTGATGGCGGTGGTCCTCATCGCAACGCCGTACATCTTCCCGGCGCCCAACGTCCCGCCTGGCGCGACCGGTGCGCGCCCTGACTCGGCGGCCGTACTCACCGACTCAGCGGCGGCTGTGAACAGGGCGCTGGTCGACGCGGCCATCTCGGGCGCGCAGACCCCGACTGCTGCGTCTGCTGCGTCGTCTGCCGCTGCGCCAACGCCCGTCATGGGCGCGGTGGCGGACAGCCTTGCGCTGCCCGCGGTGGTCATCGACACCGCCACCGTGACCACGCCCAAGGCGGTGTATCGCACCACCAATCGCGGCGCCGCACTCATTGGGGCGACCATGACGCAGTACCCGGCGCTGTCCAGCAAGGGCCGCGCGACGGGTGAGCAGGTGGAGTTCGCGCAGACTGGTGATCGCTTGCTTGGTTTCCGCATTGTCGTGCCGGGCGACACCATCGACCTCACACGTCAGGTGTTTCGCAGCTCGCAGCAAACGGAAGGCGATCGGGTCGTGGTGCGCTACGAGGCCGAGTTGGGGTCGGCGTCGCGCACGGCGTCCATTCGCTATTCCTTCCTGCCCGACAGCTATCGCGTAGACGTATCTGCCGCCGTGGCGGGTGTGCCGGAGAACAGCTTCCTGCTCATCGACCTGCCGCCAGGCTTCCGCAGCGCAGAGGCCGACTCGGCCGAGAACAACACGCATCTCTCGTATGCCTACAAGCCCGAGCTGTCGGGGGCGGAGGGCATCAGCTTCTCATCGCTTGACCCCGGTGAGCGCGAGATCGACGCCGGCCCGATTACCTGGGCCGTCGCCAAGAACAAATACTTCATTCTCGGGGTGCTTGCGCCCAAGGGCACACCGGGCTTTGCGGAAGTGAACGTGACGGGTGGTCCGCGGGTGGCGAAGGAAGCCACGCGCGCGCAGGGCACGCTGGTCGCGCCACTCAAGGCCGGCAACGTGGCGTTCGAGGTCTACGCCGGGCCGCAGGAGTTCAAGCGCCTGGTGGCCATGGGCCGCGAGTTCGAAACCAGCAACCCGTACGGCGGCTGGATTCAGGGCATCGTGCAGCCGTTCGCAACGCTCGTCATCCGCACGCTGCTGTGGATGAAGGCCACGCTGGGGCTCTCGTACGGCTGGATCCTCGTGATCTTCGGCGTCGCCATTCGCATCGTGCTGTGGCCACTCAATCAGAAGGCCATGCGCAGCTCCATGCAGATGCAGCGCATTCAGCCCGAGCTGCAGGCCATCCAGACCAAGTACAAGGGCGACCCGCAGAAGCTGCAGGCCGCCATGATGCAGGTGTACAAGGAGCACGGCATGAGCCCGTTCAGCGGACTGTCGGGCTGTGTGCCCATGCTCATTCCGCTGCCGGTGTTCTTCGCGCTCTTCTTCGTCTTCCAGAACACCATCGAGTTCCGCGGTGTCCCGTTCCTGTGGTTCCCGGACATCTCGCTCAAGGATCCGTTCTACGTGATCCCGGTGCTGGTGGCCATCACGGCCATGCTGCTGTCCTGGCTGGGCATGCGCGGGGTGAAGGCCAACGAGCAGCAGAAGATGATGATGTACCTGATGCCGGCTGTGATGATGGTGATCTTCCTCAACATGGCGTCGGGTCTCAACCTGTACTACTTCGTGCAGAACCTCGCCTCGCTGCCGCAGCAGTGGCTCATCTCGCGTGAGCGGGCCAAGCCCGTGATTCGCGGTTGACCTGAGCGAGCGGGCGCCTCACGGTGCTGGCCGGCGACGAAGACACCATCGTGGCGCAGGCCACCGCCGCCGGTCGCGGCGCGGTGGCCATCATTCGACTCTCCGGGGCGCGAGCATGTGACATGGCTCGCGCCCTTGGCGTACCGGATACCCTGACGCCGCGTCGTGCCACGCTGGTCGCGCTCCGTGACGGCCAGGACGACACGCTGATGGACCGCGCGCTCGTCACCTGGTTTCCGGCGCCGCGCTCCTATACCGGCGAAGAGGTCGTGGAGTTTGCCGTACATGGCGGCCGCGTCACGGCCACCCGGGTGATGGCGGCCTGTGTTGCCGCCGGCGCGCGGCCCGCGCTGCCGGGTGAGTTCACGCGCCGCGCCGTGGTGAATGGCCGCATGAATCTCATGCAGGCCGAAGCCGTCGCGGATCTCATCGATGCGCGAAGCACGGCCGAGCAGCAACAGGCCGTGCAGCACCTGGACGGCGGATTGTCACGGCGGGTGCTCGCGCTGCGCGAACAGGTGCTGCAGCTCGAAGCCTTGCTGGCGTATGACATCGACTTTCCCGAGGAAGACGATGGCCCCATTGCCCCGGCGCGCATCACCAGCGCGGCGGGGCAGCTGCGCGATGCGTTGGGCGCGCTGCTGAGCACCGTGCCGCGCGGTGGGCTGATACGCGATGGCGCACTGGTGGTGCTGGCCGGACCACCCAACGCGGGCAAGTCATCACTGTTCAACGCCCTGCTTGGTCAGGCGCGCGCCATTGTGACCTCTGTGCCGGGTACCACACGTGATGCCATTGAAGCGCTGCTCGATCGCACGCCCCTGCCCCTTCGCCTGGTGGATACGGCCGGGCTGCGCGATACCGATGACCCGGTGGAGCAGCTTGGCATTGAAATGAGTCAGCGCTATCTGCGTGAGGCTCAGGTTGTGCTGGCCTGCGGTGAGCGCGCAGAGGACGTGCAACACACCGCAGAGGCCGTGACGCTCCGTACCAACGCGGCCGTGTTGGCGGTGCACACCAAGTGTGACCTCAGGTCGGCACCGCCGGACATGCTTGCCGTGAGTGCAGAGCGCGGTGACGGCCTGCAGGCGCTGCTCAGCGCCATCGATGCTGCCGTGCTGTCACAGACTCCCGCTCCGGACGTGGATGCGGTCCTCGTCATGCGTGAGCGGCATCGGGTGGCGCTCACGCAGGCACACGAGGACGTGCAGCAATTCCTCGACGCGTGGACCACACGCGCTCTACCGGCGCCGGTCGCGGCGGCGCACCTGTTGACCGCCAGAGAGTCGCTCTCCGGGCTGATCGGCGTCATCGACACCGACGACGTGCTGGACATCGTGTTCCGCGACTTCTGCATCGGCAAGTGAGATGGCATCGGGCACCAGCGCCTCGGCGCGCTCGAGCAGCGAGCGCAGGAGCGGGTGCTGGTACTGCCGGCGCACCGTGATGGCGTAGAACTCCTCGAACAGATTGGGCACGGCCACGTACTCCTCGAGCAGTCCGCTGCGCAACTCGTCGAGTACCACGACGGCCGGCACGAGTGACACGTAGTTGCTGTCACGCGCCAGCAGACGCAGCATGGCCATATCATCCACTTCGGCCGCAATGGAGGGAATGACACCGAACTGTTCGCAGAGCACGTCAAAGCCGCTGCGCATGTCGCTGTCGCGACTGGGCAGGACGAGCGGCGTATCCACCAGGTCGTCAGGAAATCGAAAGGGCCGTCCGCCACGCGGTGGCCCAATCAGACTGACCTGCTGTCTGGCAATGCGTCGGCAACGCCAGGCGGTCCCGGCGTCTTCCTGTACGCGACGATTGGAGAGCACGATGTCGAGATTGTGGGCGCCCAGCCGCGAGAGCAGCTCACCCAGCGAACCGGAATGGAGCACAAGCTCCACATCGGCATTACCCAGGATCGGCGCCACGAAGCGCCGCTGGAAGTTGCGGGAGAGGGTGGCCACCGCGCCGATGCGCAGGACCTGGCGGTGGTGGCGCCGTCCTTCCTGCAGCGTGGCCACCAGTTCGCGCCCAGCGGCCGCAATGGTGTCGGCATAGGCCAGGGCGATGCGTCCGGCCTCGGTGAGGACCAGGCGTCGCCCCTGCCGTTCAAAAAGCGCCTGCCCCAGCTGTGCCTCGAGTTGGCGGATCTGTGTGGATAGCGCGCTCTGGGCCACGCGCAGATGCTGCGCGGCGCGGGTGAGGTTCCCCTCGTGGGCCACCGCGCGGAAGTACTGCAGGTGGTGGTAGTTGAGCCGACTGAGGTGAATCTCTGCTTGATCCATAAAAACGAACGATAGTGGCTGAAAGATGTATTTTGAGGAATATACCGAATCCAGTAGCGTGATGCTGTCCCTCAGCCCTCACGCATGCATCCTGCTTATGTCTCCCTGCTGGTGCCGGCGGCCTACTTGGCCGGCGCCTTGCTGCCTTCGCGGTTCTGGCCAACTCAGCCGAGTGGCCAATGGTCGGCGGTTCGCCGGCTCAGTGGGCTGGTCCTTCTTCTGGCATGCGCCCAGTCATTGATCGCTTGGTGGCGTCCTGATGATTCGTCACTGACGCTGCCTGGCTTCGTCCCACTGACGATTCGCGCTGATGCCCTGAGCGCGGTGCTGCACCTGCTCATTGCTGGGCTGGCCGCCGTCATCCTGCCTTTCGCGGGCCGTTACCTCGCCGGTGAGCCCGGCCAGCGCGCCTTCCAGCGGTGGTTCCTGTCGGCGCTGGCCGCCGTGTCGCTGCTGGTCACCACCGATGATCTGCTGGTGCTGGCCCTGACCTGGACGGTCGCCAACTTCGCGCTTCACAAGCTGCTGGCCCACTACACCGATCGCCCGGAAGCGGTGGTGGCCGCCCACAAGCAGTGGTTGGTGAATGTCGCGGCCGATCTGCTGCTCGTCGTGGCCGTGGGGCTCGTCTGGCAGACCGTGGGCAGCCAGCGCATCAGCGATCTGAGCAGCCTGCTGGCCACGTCGGCCACCCTGCCGAACGCGCTTCAGTCGGCAGCGGTCCTTGTGGTGCTCGCCGTCTGCCTGCGTACCGCGCAACTGCCGGCGCAGGGTTGGCTCATTCAGGTCATGGAAGCGCCCACCCCCGTGTCGGCCTTTCTGCACGCGGGACTGGTCAACATCGGCGGTGTGGTGCTGCTGCGACTTGCGGCGCTGCTGACGGCCTCGTGGCCTGCGCAGACCTTGCTGGTCGTGGTCGGCGGCACCACGGCGGTACTCGCGGCGCTGGTCATGCAGACGCGCGTGAGCATCAAGGTGTCGCTTGCCTGGTCCACCAGCGCGCAGATGGGCTTCATGCTGGTCGAGTTGGGCCTTGGTGCCTACCGCCTCGCGCTGCTGCACCTGCTCGCGCACTCGCTCTACAAGGCGCATGCCTTCCTGACCTCGGGCCGCACGGTTGAGCAGTGGATTCGTGCGCACACGGTGACCTTGCCGCAAGCGCGTGCGGTGAGTGACTGGGTGCGTGCGTTGGGTATCGCGGTAGCCGTCGTGACCCTGCTTTTCGTGAGCTCGGCGCGATGGAATGTGGCCTCGCCTGACGATCTGCTCAGTGGCAGCATGTTGGCGCTCGCGCTCATGCCGCTGCTCACCGTGCGCGTCGGCGATGGCATGGCGGCACTGTTCGCCCACGCGCGACTGGCCACAGGTCTCCTCATCATCGCCTTTGCGGCGCATGCGCTGGCGCAAATCATGCCGGCGCCCGAACTGCTCGTCGCCCCCGATGCGCTGCGACTTGCGCTCGCAGCCACCCTGGCCCTCGCCCTCGTCATCACGCAGGTGCTCATCACGGTGCAGCCGCACGGCGCGTTCGCGAAGGCCCTGTATCCCGCGTGCTTCGCCGGCTTCTACGTCGATGAGGTCTTCACACGCCTGACCTTCCGCTGGTGGCCCCCGCGCACGCCAGCCCGCACGACCGCTCACGCATCGGCGTTCCCCGCCGCCCTGCACTCCTCCCCCGCCTGACCTCTACCCGAATCCTGCTCATGACTTCCATGATGACTCCCGCGACCGGGTTGGCCACGCCCACGCAGGCTCCGACATCGATCGCCGGTGCGACAACCCCGCCTGACAACACGACGGCGCTGGCAGGTGCTCCGTTGTCGGTGGCGGAGGCGGCACTCGATGCTGCCATTCTCACGGCCTGTGATCGTATCGCCCCGGCCTGGCCACTCGATCGCGCGATCGCGGTGAATCCCTGCTGGGGCTTCATCGACAAGCCCTTCCCGGAGGTGGCGGCCTCGCTCGCCGCGTTCTCGGGGGCGACGTTGCTCATGCCGCGCAGCTGGTATCGCGATCAGTATCGTGCCGGCCGCTTCACGGACGCCGATCTCGAAGCGGTACTCAAGCGCGCGGGTGACACACGTCCGCTCACGCAGTTGCTGGCCGCGCTGGCGCGGGATCCGCAGGAGCCCACCCCCTGGGGCTTCATGACGGAAGCGGTCGATGCCGGACGCGATCTCACGCATCATTGGTCGTGGCGCGCCTTCGTGCTGCGCGACATCTCGCAGGCCTGCGCGGCCTGCTTCGATGAAGGACAGGCGCGGTGGAGTCCTGACCGCAGCACGGGCCTGTACGGGGTGTGGCGTACGCTCGCGCGTCACGACCTGGCGCCGCGTCTCCTCATGGGCGCGTCGCACCACCAGGCCGACATGGATGCGCTGCCCGACGACCCGCGCACGCTCATCGTGGAAGCCGTCGCCGCACTGGGTGTGGCGCCGGAGCACTGGGCGGACTACTTCACGGCCCTGCTGCTCAGTGTGAATGGCTGGGCGTCGGCCATGGCCTTCCGTCGCTGGGAGGCGCGTCTGCTCGGCGGTGATGATGAGCAGCTCGTGCATCTGCTCGCAGCACGTCTGGCCTGGGAGCTGTTGCTTGCGCGGCAGTATGCCACGTCGCACACGATGATGGTGTGGCGCGCCATTCAGCAGGGATGGCAAACGGCGGCCAGCGAGGCGGCGGAACTGCGTCGGGATGACTGGCATTTCCAGCGCGCGCTTGAGCTGGCGTATCAGCGCACGCTCACGCGCCGTCTGCTGCCGGCACCAGCGGCTGACTCGCACACCGCCACCACATCTTCGGCTCCGCGCCGCACCGCCGCGCAGGTCGTGTTCTGCATCGACGTGCGCAGCGAAGTCATGCGCCGCGCCGTCGAGCGCGTGTCGCCCGATATCGAAACGCTGGGCTTCGCCGGATTCTTCGGCGTCCCCGCAGCATACAAGACCCCCGAGGGCACGTTGCGGCCGCAGCTCCCCGGTCTGTTGGCGCCGTCCGTGGTGATTGCCGACGAAGCGGCCGGCAGCGAGGAGCCAACGGATCGTGTGGTGGCGCGCATGAAGGCGCGCGCCGCCGCCGGTGTGAGCTGGAAGCAGCTCAGCTCCACACCCTCGAGCATGTTCACCTTTGTCGAGTCGGCCGGTCTGGCCTGGGCGGCCGCGCTATTGCGCGACGGGCTCAAGCGACTCGCGCCCACGCGTGATCCGCTGCGTGCAGATGACATGACGCCGAGCGCGCCCCAGCTCACCCGCAGCACCGATGGCACGCTGATTGGCGATGAGCAGCGCATCGCGCTGGCGGCCGGAATCCTGCGCACCATGAGCCTCACCCAGGACTTTGCGCCACTGCTGGTGTTGCTGGGCCACGGCGCCTCAACCAGCAACAACCCGCAGGCGGCCGCGCTGCAGTGCGGAGCCTGTGGGGGCCAGACGGGCGAACTGAACGCGCGCGCTGCCGCGGCGCTGTTGAACGACGCAACGGTGCGAGTCGGTCTCGCGCAGCTCGGCATCGATCTTGGCGAGACGTTTGTGCTGGCCGGCCTGCACGACACGACCACCGACGACGTCACGTTGTACGACGTGGAGCACGTGCCGTCCGCGCACACCGCGGCGCTCGAGATGCTGCGCAACACGCTGCGCAACGCCGCCGACGTTGCGCGCGCCGAGCGCGCCCCCGGCCTCGGCATCACGGCCGCGACGACGGAAGAACTGGCCTCGCGTATTCGTGCCCGCGCGCGTGATTGGGCGGAGCTGCGCCCCGAGTGGGGACTGGCTGGCAATGCGGCGTTCGTGATTGCGCCGCGCGCGCGGACGCGTGGCCTCGATCTGGGTGGGCGCGTCTTCCTGCATGACTATCGGTGGTCGCAGGACAACGAGTTCCGCGTGCTCGACCTCCTGTTGTCCGCGCCGATGGTGGTGGCGCACTGGATCAACCTGCAGTACTACGCGTCCACGGTGGATCCGCTGCGCTACGGCAGCGGCAACAAGGTGCTGCACAATGTCGTCGGCGGACGTCTGGGCGTGCTGGAAGGCGGCCAGGGCGATCTGCGCATCGGTCTCGCGCGGCAGTCCGTACACGACGGCACCGCGTGGCGTCACGAGCCACTGCGTCTCTCGGTGTTTGTTGAAGCGCCAACCGATGCCATCGACGCGGTGCTGGCCCGTCATCGCAGCGTGGACGATCTCGTGCGCAACGAGTGGGTGCACCTGCACTGCCTCGACCCGATCAGCGGCATGGTCACGCAGCGTCGGGCCGACGGCTGGCACGAAGTGGAGTCCTGGGACGTGCACATCGGCGCGCTGCACGCCAACTGAGGTCCGACAACATGCTCCCGGCAGCGCACGGGCTGCCGGGACGCATGTCGGGATGCACTCAGGACACGATGGTGAGGCGGGGTCGTTCCATCATGGGTTCGGCCGCTGCCATGACCTCTTCAGCGCTGGCCCGCACCGACCAGGCAAAACCGCGGGCCGCGATGGCCGGCTCAACCAGCCGGGCGCCAAGGAAGTATCCGGCCCGTTCGGGGAGCACGACGCGCTCCACCGTGCGGGCTTCGTCGCTCATGCCGCCCGAGAGAAAGCGGAGACGCAGCCCCAGGGCGGCCCGGTCATAGTCGCGGCTGGCCGCGCGCTGCAGCACGGGCTCCACCTCGCGAATGCGCGCATATTGCCGGCGCGCAAAGCCGAAGTACTCCCAGGCCGCGTGGCCGGGACTCACGGCACGCGACACCTGCACGGCCAGTCCCTCGTTGACCAGCAGCTCACGCAACGTGGCCTGACGCCCCGTCTCCCAGTAGGAGTAGTAGCCGCCGGATTCGGCCACGAGCGAACGCATGCTGCTCTGGCTTCCGGGCGCGGTGTAGCGAATGACGTGCGTGATTTCGTGCGCCAACCAGAGCGGAATGAGCTCGGGATCAAGACCCAGCGCCTGCGTGTCGGGGTTGGTCACACCCGTGAAGTGCTCGAGGCAGACAAAGGCCACCCCGCGGCCGTTCACCACCAGCTCCCCGGCATTGGCGGCCCCGACACCCACCATGAGCACGATGTCGTAGCTCACATCGACGTCGAGCAGCGTGCGCACCTTTTCTTCGGTGTCGCGGGCGAGCGCCACAAGATCGGTGGTGGCAAGCAGCTGGTGCAGGTCGCTGCGATCGGCGGCCACGGTGGACCGCACCACTTCTTCGAAGTGGGGCCCAGAGGGCTCCAGGACATAGTTGTCCCAGTAGGCCGTCAACAACGCCCGGTGACGATCGAAGTACTCGAGGTACGCCGCGAAACGATCGTCGGCGTCGAGAACGGCGAGGAAATCCGGAATGAGATTGATCAACATCAACGACCCGGGATCGGGAGGCCGGCGCGATCGAGACGTACGCGCATATGCTGCGCAACCCACTCGCCGAACGAGACGCGGCAAGATAGCCCGACGCGGACATCACAACAAGACTTTTCCCCGCCGCCGGGTGTCATGAATGTGGACAACCCCACGGGGTGCTCAACTCCGCTGCCGGCGCAGCCGACACTGTATCGACATCACCGTGTCCCGATGCGCCATGACCACGCTTCATCTCATTGAACTCTCCTGTCCGGTATGCGCCCGGTCCTTCCGTTCGCAAACCGTCGTGGCCACCAACGGCTACGGCGGCAAGCGCACGGATTTCCACGAGCGCGCCGCCGGCATGCAACCCCTGCCCTACTTCGTGCATCTCTGCACGCAGTGTGGCTATGCCGGGGTAACACGCGACTTCGGCGACGAGGTCGAATTGACCGAACTGATTCGCACGCGAGTGTGGACCGAGTTGGGACCGGCCTTGCGACACGCGCTGCCTTCGGGCTCCCTCAAGTACGAGCATGCGGCCAAGGTGGCGCAGTGGCTTGGCCAGGACGCCCGGTATCTTGCCGATCTGTATCTGCGAGCGGCGTGGTGCTGCGTCGACGAGGGCGACGTGGAAGCGGAACGCTACTTCCGTCGTCACGCCGCCTGGAGGTTTGCCGAGGCGCTCGACGCCTGGGATGGCGTACCGGCCGAGGAACGGGCGGTGATCACCTATCTGGTCGGCGAGCTGTGGCGGCGCATCGGTGACGATGAGCAGGCCCAATCCTGGTTTGACCGTGTCGAAGACGAGGTGACCGAACCCTCGGCGCAGGCCTGGGTGCTGGAAGTAGCTGCGCAGCAGAAGCTCGCGCCGCGCGAGTGGTTCACCTGATCGTCACCTGATCGTCACCTGATCCGCCGCGTCGCTCAGCGCGTGCCGAACAGGCGGTCGCCGGCGTCGCCCAGTCCGGGCAGAATGTAGCCGTGTTCGTTGAGCTCGCGGTCGAGACTGGCCGCGAGCACCGGCACATCGGGATGATCCGCCGCGAGTCGCGCGACGCCCTCCGGCGCCGCGACCAGGCACAGAAAGCGGATGCGCGTGGCCCCCGCCCGCTTGAGTGACGACACTGCCGCCGAGGCGCTGCCCCCGGTGGCCAACATGGGGTCGAGCAGCAGGAAATCGCGCTCGCTCGCGTCGGCCGGCACCTTGAAGTAGTAGTCCACCGGCTCGAGCGTGTCGTGATCGCGATAGAGCCCAATGTGGCCAACCCGCGCCGACGGCATGAGACGCAGGATGCCTTCCACCATGCCGAGGCCGGCACGGAGAATGGGCACCAGTGTGAGCTTCTTGCCGCGCACCGTCCACCCCGACGTGGTTTCCAGCGGCGTCTCCACCCGCACGGGGTCGAGTTCGAGATCGCGCGTGGCCTCGTAGGCCATCAGCATGGCGATTTCGTCCACCAGTTCCTTGAACTGCTTGGTGGGCGTGGCGCGATCACGCAGCAAGGTGATCTTGTGGCGGACCAGCGGGTGGTCTACGATGCGCAACGTGGGCAAGGCATGCGACGAGGACATACCCGAAGCTAGTGCGGATCTTGTGCGGCTGCACGGGCGCACGGCCACGGCCTTCCGTTCACTGGGCCGCGACCTCCTGCGCTGGTACTGGCGGGCCTCACCTGAGGTGGCCGCCTCCGACTCGGTCGCCTCCGACTGGGCTGCACAGAGTCCACGGGCCTTTGTGGCCTACCTCGAGGTGCGGCGCGCACGCGTGGCGGCCGGCGAGCCGGTGGCTTCGCTCGATGACTTGCTGACGGTGGCCGAGCGCTTTGTGGATGACAGCGCCGCCCGCGGTCAACGCGCGAGCTTCTTTGGTACCGAAGGCCGACTGGTGCAATCGCCGCGCTTCGCCCGCCGACTGCTGGGCGAACAACCCGTCTGGAATCCGCAGGCATGGACTGCACACCGTCAGGCTCACCGCTCGTTGCGTGAACAATGTCGCCGGGCGCGAGCCAAGGGTGTGGCCATTCAGGAAGTCGATGCACGGCATGTCACCGCCGGCGCAACAGGCGAAGCGGTGCAGCAACTCGTGACGCGCTGGCGTGCCACACGCAGCATGTCCCCCATGGGATTTCTCGTGCAGATCGATTTCACCACCCAGTCCGCCGCGCGGCGCGTGTTTCTCGCGCAGCAGAACGGACAACTGGTCGGACTGCTCGCCATGGCGCCGGTACCTGCGCGCGCTGGCTGGCTGCTGGAACATCTGCTGCGCGATCCCGACGCACCCAATGGCACCGCAGATCTGCTTGTGGATCACGCCATGCTGCAGCTCGCGGCAGACGGTGTGACCTGGGCCTCGCTCGGACTGGCTCCGCTGCACGGTCCGGTGGACGGTTGGCTGCAGCGCGTGCGACACTGGTCGCGTCCCCTGTTCAACTTCGAGGGGCTTGCCGCATTCAAGCGCAAGCTGCGACCCGACCGCTGGGAGCCCATCTATCTGGCATGGCCGCGGGAAGGTTCGGGATGGCGCGCCTTGCTGGATGGTCTGCGCGCGTTTGCCGGAGGATCGCTGCTGCGGTTTGCGCTGCGCACGATATTCCGTGGCCCCACGCCATTACTGCGTGCGCTGTGCTGGCTGCTGGTGCCGTGGACGCTCGTGCTGGCGGCCGCGCCAACCGCCGCGTGGTTTCCGCACACCGCCGTACACGCGGCCTGGGTGCTGTTCGATGTGCTGCTTGTGGTGGCGCTCTGGACGCTGCTGCGTCGCCAGGCGTTTGCGCCACGCACGACGGTGGCGCGCCGACACACGGCCCGACTGGCTCTGCTGCTTGCCACCTGCGTGAGTCTTGATGCGCTGCTCACGGCCTGGCAGGCCTGGGCGTTCAACATGCCGCGCGTCCACACCGTGGTGGACGTCGTTATCGTATGGCTGGCCTGTCTTGGTCCACTGGTGGCGGCGCCGGTACTATGGGGTGCAGCCCGCCGGCTGCGCGTTCTTGCTCGTCCACGTCCACAACTCGACTGGCCTTCTTCTCTCACGACATGACACCGCCGACCCTTCCTGTCACCCCGGTCGTTCTGCAGCGCGTAGGTGTGTACTGCGGCGGCAACGACGGAGCCCGTCCTGCGTACGTTGCCCTCGCCCGCACGCTGGGACAGACACTCGCGCGGCGTGGCATCGGTCTGGTGTATGGCGGGGGCCGCACGGGACTCATGGGCGCCATGGCCGACGCCGCGCTTGCGGCCGGCGGTGAAGTGATTGGGGTGATGCCACACGGTCTTGTCGAACGCGAAGTCGCGCATCGCGAGCTGACACACCTGCACATTGTGGACAGCATGCATGAGCGCAAAGCCATGATGGCCAGTCTGGCCGATGCCTTCATCACGCTGCCCGGCGGCATCGGAACACTCGAGGAGTTCTTCGAGACCTGGACATGGGCGCAACTGGGCGTGCACAGGAAGCCCATGGGCTTGCTGGACGTCGATGGATTCTGGGAGCCGTTGCTGAGCATGCTGGCATACATGGACAGCGAGGGATTTCTGCGTGGCAATCCGCGCGCCTGGCTGCTGCACGAACATCATGTAGAGCGCCTGCTGGTCGCGTTGGAGGCATTTGTAGCACCAGAGGTCCGAACATGGGCGCGTTTGTCAGAGACATGATGCGCGACTTGCGTCACACTTCGCGTCACGTGTGACACTGCTTGCCCACGGCGTGCTCTTGCCGAGCACGCTGGCGTTGATGATGTTGCGAGGAGCGATGGCAATGAACGCGACGTGACGTGTCCCCCGTCACCATTCGAGGAGCCGAATCATGAGCGACGTCGCTCGATTCACCACTGACGGACTGCCGCCACTGGCACTGCATCGACCCGACGAAGCGTCCGTGGCCTTTCACGGGCTGCTGGGCAGCAGCGCCATCATGCGCGAGGCGTTCGAACGCCTCGAGCGCGTGGGTCGCACCGACGTCACGGTATTGCTCACTGGTGAGAGTGGCACCGGTAAGGAGCTGGCGGCCCGTGCTCTGCATGCCGTGAGCACACGTCAGCAGCGTCCACTCGTCGCCCTCAATTGCTCGGCGCTCCCCACCGAACTGGTCGAGAGTGAGTTGTTCGGGCACACACGTGGCGCGTTCACCGGCGCGGTGCGCGATCACGGCGGACTGTTCGAAGCGGCTCATGGCGGCACGCTGTTCCTCGACGAGATTGGCGACCTCGGCATCGGCGCACAGGCCAAGGTGCTGCGCGCGCTCGAGAGCGGCGAGGTGCAGCGCGTGGGCGGCACCAAGCCCACACGCGTGGATGTCCGCGTCATTGCGGCCACCAATCGTCCGCTCGAGCGCATGGTCGCCGACGGGGCGTTTCGCGAGGATCTGCTGTATCGCCTGAACGTGGTGGTCATCACGCTGCCGCCGCTGCGCGCACGTCCGCAGGACATTCCCATGCTGGCACAGCACTTCCTGCGACAGGTGGGGATGAAGCACCCGCAGACCGCGCAGCGCATCAGCGAGGAGGCCATGGCCTGCCTTGTTGCCTATGCCTGGCCTGGCAATGTGCGCGAGCTGCGCAACGTGCTCGAAGGTGCCCTGGTGCTGGGTGACGGACTCACTCTCGAGCCTCGGCATCTTCCACCCGTGCTCCGAGAGGCTGCAATGCCCTCGGGTGGTGTGGAGGACGATGCCGCCAAGGCCCTGGTGGCAGCCACCATGCATCTGTCCTTCTCGGAAGCGCGCGAGCAGGCTCTCGAGGCATTTGACCGGGCCTTTCTGTCTGCGGCGCTGGCACGTCATGGTGGCAACATTGCCCAGACGGCGCGCACACTGGGATTACATCGGCAATCGCTGCAGAAAGTGCTCGCGCGCCGCTCGCTGCGCGCACGGCGCCCCGCGTCCCCGTCCGAGGCGGCTCAGCCCGACGCCACGCCGTCCGACACGCCGTAACGCCATTCGCGCAGTAACGCGCCATCACCGAAGACCTCGCGCACGCTGGTGAGCGCATCGGGGAGGCAGCACCAGTACTGCGGCGACTCGAAACGCTCGGCCAGCGGCGCATCGTGAAAGCGCCAGCGCAGCAGTTCGCTGCGGATGAGCGTCCAGACATCGCGCATGGTGGCGGCCGACTCTGTGAGGAGGCGTCGCGGCAATAGAGGAATCACGCGCACCAGTGCGTGGCTATCGGCCGGCACGTTTTCTCCGCGATCGCAGTGTGCGCGGTCGTGCGTGACCGCCGCGTCCTCGTGTGCGGTGCAGTCATTCGGCTGCACAATGTGCAGCATGGGGTACGCAGCATCGTCGAGAAATCGCGGTGGCTCCACTACCAGCACGTCACGCTGCGTGGCACAGGCCTGCGCCATGGCGCGCGTCGGCGCAGCCGGTGACTCCCAATGCACCGCAGCAATGAATACGACGGGCGTGGGGCGGGGCAGGTCGGCGCAGTGCGGCATCGCAGCGTCTCCAGAGACAAAACGTGAGCGACCAATGCGTGCGTTGCGCACCGAGTGATGCCTCGTGTGCCCCGCAGCTCATGCATACGACAGCAAGTATCGTCGTGTCTGCTTGCGGAGCAAGTGACGTGCCGCACGTTCAAGAGGGAAATGCGGCGCAGTTCGTGCGATGTGTCACGGCGCGGACACGAAGGATGTGCAACATTGCGTGGCGTAAGCGGTATTCAACGAAGGACATGCAGGAGCAGACATGACAGACAGGTCGATACCGACGATGGTGCGACGCTGGCTCGACCGGGCTGTGCACTGGTTCACCGTGCATCGCGCCGAGTCGTTCGCCATGTGGCCACGCCAGCGCGACTGGTAGGTAAGCGTATCAACCACCCGCTACGCGTTTCGCGGGGTGGCGGGTCATCCATGGCTCGGCACCTCGCGCGGCGAGCGGCGAGTGCGCAGAATTGTGGGATGCGGTCTCAACGGTAACTCACCGGACCTCTTCCCCTCCCTTCGTGCACATCGAATTTGCTGGTGCCGCCCGCGAAGTCACGGGCTCGTGCCATATCCTGCGCCTGGGCAGCGGCAGCGCCCAGCGCACCGTGCTGCTCGATTGCGGTCTCTTTCAGGGACGCCGCAAGGAAAGCCGCGAGAAGAACCAGAAGCTCCCCCTGCCCGTCGAAGAAATCGACGCGATCGTGCTGAGCCATGCGCACATCGACCACGCGGGGCGCCTGCCCTATCTGGTGGCCCAGGGCTACAAGGGCACCATCTGGGCCACGAACGCCACGCGCGATCTCTGCGCCATCATGCTGGCGGACTCGGCGCATATCCAGGAGATGCACTGCGTTTGACCGCATGATGAGATCTCAAAAAAGTGAGGTCGTCTCAGTTCACTCGGAAGTAATTGAAAGATCTCGAGATGCGATGTCCTCGGCAGTCATGACGGGATCATCGTGCAACCGTTAGTGACAAGACTTGAGCGATGATGGTGTCAGAAGTTGTCACTGATTCTGTCACTATGATCGCAGCAGCCACAGTCAGGGCGCAACCGTTCCTGCTACCGTTGTTTTGGCAGGATACAGAACGGCCACGCGAGTCCGTGCCTGTCTCCGTCGCGGTTTGACACGAGCTACATCGGGCAGGCCAAGTAACGGAGGGCGTTCGGCGCAGCGGATTGTGCTTGGGACGCATCAGGACCTGCGCTTGCCGACACCGCCAGAGGTGTCGTTCGGCCCGATGGATAGGCCTGCGGCCGCCGCTCTCGTCTACGCACGCACTCCATAATGATCATCACCGGTTCGTCCGACCGTATCTCGGGTTGTCGCTGATCCACGACGTGCTGCCACAGTCGACGATGCTCGGTCCGCCGGCCTCCGGATGTGAATGCCACTCACCGACATAGTCGTCGCGCACAGCGGAAGCGCGATGCAAACGACCCACTACATCTTGTGCGTAGTCACCGTCGCGCTGAAAGCGCGTTCGTGTGTGCAGCGCGCTGGGGCCGGGTCCGACGATCACCGTGGTTACAGTGCGGCGATCATGGCCGACGTAGCCAACCAAGACCTCCACCCGTTTCCAGTGGTGCCCTGCGCTCGCACTCAATACGCATGCTCTCTAGGTTGAAATGACCAAGAGGTTGTTCACAGGGGAAAATGGCTGCAAGCTGAGATTCTTGAGGCATCAATCCACAACCATCAGAGTCCCAATGAACATCCACAAGTTGGCACGTCTCACCCCGTTTGGGCGAGAGGTGTTGGTGCAGCGCGTCGCGGCTGATGTGCCCGTCGCGGTGGGCGCCCGCGAAGCCGGCGTCTCGCGCCAGACTGTGTACAAGTGGTGCCGTCGGGCCGCGGACCAAACCCCGGAGGCGCTGCACGACCGCGCGTCGACGCCACATCATTCGGCGCAGCGGATCGCCGCCCATCTTTGGCTGCAGATCGAGAAGCGGCGTCGGCAGCACTGGAGCTGTCGGCGGATTGCCCAGTGCTACGATCTGCCGATCTCTACATCCTCGGCTACCCCCCGCCCGCGGAGTACGGAAAGCAGCAACACCTCACCCGCTCAGCGTAAGTCAAATCACGGCCCCCGGCTGTCCAAGCCGTTGGGGCTCATCCCAACACTTCTGTACCATTCATGCGGCACAGACAACAGGCATTGACAGTGGCAGCCTAGGCTATCACTATCCTTCGTCCCCTGCGGCGATACCTTCTTGCTTATGATTAACTGAAATATGACGGATCCGCGTCCGCTGATTGAACTGGCGTCCGAGATTGCCAGCAGTTTAGCCGATCAAGCTCGTTGGACCGGTAAGAACTGTACGTGGGAGACCGTGCAGCCGATGCGTGGATCTCGGCAAGGATTGAGTGTTGAGTATGCGCCGGCTGGTGGGGCTCTATACGCCGGGTCTTCCGGTGTAGCAGTTTTTCTCGCTGAACTTGCGCGGCTTACCTCGGACGATGCTTTTGCGCGACTTGCAATGGGCGCGCTCGGACATGCCCTATTGCCTGCCGAGCTGGCGAAGGGAAGGGTGACCTCCCTTTACTCGGGGCAGCTGGGTATCGCGTACGCGGCTTGTCGCGTGTATCAAGCGCTTGGCCAACCGATTCCCGATTGGCTTGTGCAGATGATCGACGCCTTGGCGGCGGCGGCGCCAACAGTACGGTCGTACGATATCATTGATGGCTCCGCGGGCGCGATCGTCGGCATGCTTGAATTGTATCGCATGTCGGGCCGGGAGGCGTGTCTGGATGGTATGCGCGCCCACGCCGACGCGCTGCTACGGGATAAGCTCGATGAGCCGGAGGGGGCCTCATGGGGCTCGCCTTCACTCTCTGCGCTCCGAAACCAAGTTGGTTTTGCTCATGGGGCCTCGGGAGCCGCTTGGTCGCTGATGGAGGCATACACAACTCTAGGCGATCCGCGCTACCTGTACGTCGCCGAGCGAGCCTTAGACTACGAGGCGCAGTTCTTCGTAGAATCCGAGGCGAACTGGCCCGATCTGCGCAACCCTGTCGTCCATTTGTTGGAGGACGACGAGGAGTTCATGACGTTGTGCCGGAGCGTTTTGAACGGAGGTTCGATCCCGACGCACCGAGAAACGTACAGCACCACCTGGTGCTATGGCGCACCGGGGATGCTCCCTGTTCGTGCGCGTGTTGCCTCGCTAGCGCGCGACGCGAGACATGTTGCACAGTTCGAGAAAGCATGCATCGAGCTGCGCGCCCTCGCCGATGATCCTAGCGCGTACTGTCTCTGCCACGGAGCATGCGGCAATGCCGATGCGGTCCGCAGCGCGCTTCGCTATCGTGACGATGTCGCGCTGAAGCATGCTTTGGCTACGTTCGCTGACACATTGCCGACACTCTACCGGGCGGGACGATGGCGCTCGGGCGTTCTTGGCGGCGACTTTGACCCCACCTTGCTCGTCGGAGTCTCCGGGATTGGCTACTGTGCGTTGCAGTTGGCGGATCCGGCAATTCCGTCCGTGCTGTTTATGGGCGACGGGGCAAATATCACCGAGCCCGATCAGACCGATTGGCGACTTTCGCATGATGCGGCTCTGCTAGATCGCGCATTTCCGCAGAGCTTACAAGCACTCAGGCCGGCTTCTGAAGATGCTGCGCGCGAGTTCGCCCGGGAGGCGCCGCCCGAAATGCCGTTGCTTGTGCACATGCGCCGCGCTCTGGCGGCGGCGCGCGAAAACGCACCTGATGCAGACGCCCGCGCGAGCCTCGACAGAGCGACGCTGGCAGAGCAGGCGTGGTTTGAGGTGCTTGACACGTTCAATTCTCCGTATGATGAGCTCACCGAAACACTCATGCGCATTGCGCTGGGCGACGACTGGCAACGGGCCCCCCTCCAGATTGCGAGTGCAACCCGTGTGCTTCGCGCAGCCGCAGTAAATGATGTGGGGACGACGGAGCCGGGGCGTACGTCAGGGGCGACGCTGCTATTTCGCACGAGAACAACTCCGAGGCGTATGGTGATTTCCGCGGCGCAGCTCGAACTTCTTGATCTGTTCGACAGTCCAACCTCGGTGGACGCGATTCTCAACGCGCTTCCGAATGAAGCAGATGACTTGCCCCAGCAGGCCGGGGTGCGTGTCGGCGTCGTCCGCACCGTTGAGCAGTTTCTACATTTGGGGGTACTCGCTCCCACGCCGGGATTCCGCGCTGACGAATCGCTTCCCGGCGCAAGTTCGCCCTAGCGTCACACTGCGCCAGCCGGCGAGGTGTTACCCCGCTTGATGCACTAACGCTGATTCGCAGATACCTGTCTCGACCATCGCGCACACCCAATCCATGGTGCACGCCGACAGTGCAGTATCCAAACCTCATTACGCGCGTGCGCGCTGTACGTGGTAGCCGAGATATCGGGAATAGCGTGCATGCGGCGATCCTGCCCCGTACGTCACCCGTAGGTTCCTTAGTCACACCGCCCTAACCCGTTGCCAGGAACTGCTCGACCACTGGCTGCTCGGCACCATTTTCCCCTCGCATGGCCCTCCACGAAGCGCAGTTCTTCCTCCTACGCGCCCCTGTGCTCCCCGTCGGTACGCTCGAGAGATTCGGAGCAATGGAGAGCGCGCCGCTATTCACAGCCAGCGCTTCAAATGCTATCGGTGCAGCGGCGACAGACGATCTGGAAGTGATGTACGCGGCCGCCGTTGCCGCTCTTGTCACACGTCCGGATATCCGAGCTGCATTGCGCCACGCCTCCCCTGACCTTGTTGACGGCATCGATCGTGTGGGGCCTACGACCCCCATCCGGCAACGCTTGCCGCTGTTGCACGCGGCGGCGCGCTATATCTCACGAATGAGTTATCGTCCCACGCCGTTCGGACTGTTCGCCGGCGTGTCGTATGGGACAGTGGCCGGTGCGACGCGCCTATCGGTTGGCCACGCGGCTTCGCATACCCCTGTCGCCCGCCTCGACAGCGACTGCTTGGACGAGATCGTCCGCCGAGTCGCCGATGCGTTCTGGGACGATGAATGCGTAACGTATCATGCCAACTCAAGTTTGTCGCGCGTCGGGGTACGCTGGTTCTATGCCAAGTCGCGGTCTCGAGGTAAGGATCAGCGATATTCGCTGGTGGCGCTCGATGCAGACGCCGCCCTCAACACCGTTATGCGACTCGCGGGCGCCGGGACTTCGGTGCCGAAGCTGGTCAGGGAGTTTACCGAACAGGGCTATGAGCTTGAGGAGGCGCGTACCTACGTCAAAGAGCTGATTGACGACGGGATCTTGGTCTCTTCGCTCCATCCAGCGCTAACTGATACAGATCCACTTACGACCCTTTGCGGACAGCTTAGCAAGATTAATGGGGCTGGCGGCTGGGTGAGTGCGCTTGAGCAACTCCGCGCATCGCTCGCGGACACCGAAGGCATGGCGAGCAGCGACGAGTGGCAGCAGCGGATCACCGGACTGCTTGCGACATTGCCGTCCCCAGTGACCGCGCGACACACGGTGCAGATTGATCTTCGGCTGAACGCGCCCGAAGCCCAACTCTCACGCACTCTCGTTGACGACCTGCTGGCAGCGGTCCACCAACTTCAACGTGTGAGCCTCCCTCGGGATCCGCTGCGCGGCTTCAGAGAGGCATTTGTCGAACGCTTCGATACCGAAGAGGTGCCCCTGAGCATCGCTCTCGACGCCGAAGTCGGTGTCGGTCTGCCTGGGTTTGAGGCCCGCAGCCGCCCGCCGGCGCTGGATGCGAATTTAGTGGATGCTGAGCGCCGACGGGATGCCGCATTAGCCGAGCTGCTCATCCGGGCCGCGTCGGCGAGCCGCACTACGATTGAGTTGACCCCGGAGGACATTGCACGGCTGGAGAACGGGCGCGAACACCGTCCGCTTCCCGCCTCCTTCGCGGCCATGATCTCCATCGAGAACGCCACTTGTGCCGATGTTGATCGCGGCCAGTACTCCATGGTTCTGAAGGGCCTGTCGGGTCCGTCGGGGACATCGCTGCTGGGCCGTTTTTGCTACTTAGATGACCGTCTCACCGCGGCAGTTCGCTCGCACGTAGAGCACGAGGCGTGCAGTGCGCCGGAGGCGGTGTTTGCTGAACTGGTTCACCTCCCGCAGGCTCGACTTGCGAACGTCATTCGACGACCACCACTCCGGCCGTTGGAAGTGCCGTATTTGGGACGCTCTGCGCTACCCGCCGACCAGCAGTTAGATCTCTCGGATCTCCGAGTAAGTGTCCAGCGCGGGCGTGTGATGCTTAGGTCTATACGTCTCGACCGAGAAGTCATCATTCGCTGTAGTACCGCGCACAACTTTTCGCATGGGTCCAATCTGCCCATTTATCAGTTTCTGTGCCTGCTTCAACATCAAGACGCGGCGCAAGTCCCGAACTGGACATGGGGAGCGCATGGTGACTTGCCTATGTTGCCCAGAGTGTCCATCGGGCGGCTCGTCGTCTCTCGCGCGCAATGGCGCATTCCATGGGCCGAGCTGAAGCAACTTCGTGATGCTGCCGACGCATCGACGCTGGCACACTTGCTCGCCGATCTCCGCATGCGGCTCGGCATCCCGCGTCACGTTGCAATTGCTGAGGGCGAAAACTCGTTACCGGTGGATCTGGGGGCCGCGTGGGGGCGCGCGCTCCTAGTGGAGTCCCTCCGTGCACCGGCTCCGCTAGTCTTACAGGAGCGCTCTACGCCCTCCGACGCCATGCCCCTGACGGGCCCAGATGGCGCACACACGAATGAGATCATTCTGCCGTTTGTTGTGCCCGCGGCGCGAAAAACCACGCAGTTTCGAGTTTCTACAAGTATCTCTGAACCATCATGCCTTCGGGTCGAAAATGAACCGGCCGTCATTGACCCGCGATACCGACGCCAAACCCTGAGCAGCCCTTGGACTTCGCTGAAGATCTACTGCGGGGTCGGGCACGCCGATCGATTGCTGACCGAATACATCGTGCCGCTCCTTTCGGAGGCGCAGCACCGACAAGTCATAGACGGGTGGTTCTTTCTGCGCTATCACGATCCGCGATTCCATTTGCGCGTGCGGGTCCATGGCGCGCCGACCAGCGCGAAGTTTGCGCTGCTTCAGCAGCTCGACGCGAGTCTTGACTCCGCCGTGAGCGAACACCGCGTATCGTCTGTCGTGTTCGATACCTATGTCCGTGAGATTGAGCGATACGGTGGCGCAGCGGCGATCGAGCTTGTAGAGAGGGTGTTTCACGCAGATAGCATCGCCGTTGCTGCACTGCTTCCGTACCTTGCCGACATGCCGAGCGCCGCACTTCGAGATGCAGCGGTGCTGCAAGGCGTCCTAACCATGTTCCGCGCGCTCGCCGCGCCGACACGACAATTGGTCGAACGCCTCCGACGGCGCGTACCACCCTCGCGCCAATCGCGTACATGGAGCAAGTCGTTTCGGGAATTTCGGCCTCTCTTCGAAAGCGTTTTTGATGGGGGCGACGTGCCGCATGCGAGCGGCACTACGATTAGCGCGCTGTACGAGCGCCGCTCGGCATCGATAGCCGAGAGTTTGGCCGTCCGCCACCCTGCCTCTGGTTCCGAGATACTGGCGCTCTCGGAGGAGGCAGTCGACAGTTTGGTGCACATGTTCTTAAATCGAGTGGCCCGGGATCCATCTGAGACCGGCGAGCTACGTCTGCTTGATTACACACGACGTCTGTCTGAATCCGCCTTAGCGCGGCGGTAGCTTCCAGCCCGCCTGGCTGGGCACTTCGGCTCAGCCAGATGCAGTACCTCCCGGTCGTCCGACCGAGAGGAGACCAATAGAACGGAGAATTCTCGTGAGCGACCGTCCGAAGCTGTCATTGTCGAAGGAAACGCTGCGGAACCTTGGGCAGAGCGCGCTGTCGTCGGTGTACGGCGGCGAAGACTTCCCCGAAGTCGACAACACCTACATGCCGGGCTTCTGCCCGGACGGGAACGAGACTGTGATTCCTACGAACTGCCGCGGCAATCCCGGGTGCGACACGAGCGGATCGACGTGCGTGACGTGCCGTCATTCCAGCCCTACCTGTCAGCCGACTTGCGTTTCGCAGAACGGCTGCACTTGCGGCACGTTCTACTGTGGCTGATCTAGTACTCGTGCACTAGCGCGCGGGGCCTGCTATCATGCCAGAACTCGGTGTGATAGCGGGTTGCTCGGCCGCAATCAAGGCATAGGACTCGACGACCTGCGGAAAGGATGGTGCGAGCGACTGAAGCACTATATCGGTGGTTCCATACACGTTCGCCAGCTCCTCAAGCTGGGCGACGCACTGGGGCCCCGAGCCGAGAAAGCAAGGAAAACTACGGTCGCGCAATCGTGGTTCCGCGGTCGTAGGAAGCGGCCAGCTGTGTCCTTTTTGCGCGATCGAGGCAGCCCACCGTTCGCGTGCTTCCCATTCGGTTTGCGCGCAGCAGCCATAGCACACCAAGACAACCGGGGGAGGGGCCGTGCCTCGGCGCAGTGACCACTGCTCGCGATACTGATCGACAATCGCGAGCGACTCGGCCAGCGGCACGCCCGCGGCTAGGTAGTGGTGGTACGCAAATCGGCTGCCTAACTCTCCTGCGAGTGTAGCGCTGCTGGGACTGGTCGAACAGATCCAAAAATCCTCTAGCTCAGTCGGCAGCGCGTCCTCATCGCCAATGGAGAACGATCCAGTGACCATCGACATGAGGTATCGGATCGCTGCGGGATAGTCGCGAAGTGGCACGCCGTCGAGCATTCGATTATGCAAGATGGGATCTCTCACCCTTCCATTTATCACACCAAACTCGAACCGGTCCGGAAACAGCGAGCGAAGAAGCCGGGTCTCTGACGCGAGCCTAGGAAGGTTGTAGTACGGGAGCATTGCGCCAGCGGTTCCGATACGCAGGCGCGACGTAGACGCTGCTGCGATGGCGGCCATAAGCATGGGACTACCACTTTGCTGCGGCGAGTGATGCTCCGTGAGCCAGTAACGGTAATAGCCTAGCGATTCGAGGGCCGACGCTAACGCGCCGACATTGGCCGGTGAGAGGACGTCGATTGCCCCCAAGCGTTCAATAGCCACAGTTTCCTCCGGAGAGCGGCACAACTAAGATGGGGCAAATATACAGGACTTTCAACCTCGGCTCGATACATGGTTGCCCAAGATGGTTGTTTACCATTGGGAAACCTGAGGTCTCGCCCTACGAACTCCCCCGGCGTCATTCGTCATCCGCTGGGTGCGTGCGCTACGAATAGCAATGGCCACACTCCCAACACTCGCATCCGGCGTCCTGCTCGCCGCCCGCCTGCTACGGTTGACGCGGCATCGACTTCGCACGGTCGCGACATCGATTCTTCTCCAAGCGGGCATCCAGTTGCTCGCACTTCCAGTGCCACTGCTCACCAAGCAGCTGTTTGATCGGGCTTGGCCGGCGCGGGATGTTACCTATGCCCATCTGCTTGTCGCGGGTATCGCGGCGTTCTCTGCGGGTATCGCGTTCTTGTCGGCGCTCCGATCGTACGTTGGCCAGGTCTTGGCGACACGCCTGAGTGGCGAAATTGCACTCGCCTTCTTTGATCGACTTCAGCGAACGGACACGAGGATCCTCGACGGGCGGCAGTCAGGCGAAACGGTGAGTCGGTACGGCGATCTCCAGAAGGCGTTGGCGGCGGTGTTGGGCATGATTCAGACGCTCCTTTTGAGCGTCACCATGCTCGTTACGGCTCCTGCGCTGCTCTTCTGGCTCAACTGGCGCTTGGCGGTGCTGGCGGTCGTCGTCGTCCCCGTCAGTGCACTCTTGACTTACCTCATGGGCCGGATTGGCCGACGGTTGGCGCAAGCATCGGCAGAAGCGGGCGCCAACCTGTCAGCCGCGCGCTACGAGTCCGCTCTGACATTTCGAACCGTGCGAGTTGTGTCGGCTGAAGCGTGGATGCTCGATCGCGCGCGTGATGCGACGGAAGCGGCTCAACGCGCAGCGCTTCGACTGGCTGCGCTGAACAGCCTTCGAAGTTTCTTGGTCGCGGCAATTGCGGCGGCAGGCACAGCGCTCTTCTCTTGGGTTGGATGGACGATGGTGGTGCGCGAGGAGCTTTCACTAGGGGCGTTCATGGCGTTCACCGCCTACCTTGGCCTGATGGCGGGGCCATTTGGACAGTTGCTTGGCTTGGTCGATTCGATGCAGGAGGCGGCTGTCGCTCTCTCACGATTCTTTGAATACTACGACGCACCAGTCGACTCGGACGCGGATACGCCGACTGGGATGGCGGAACTGCACTCGCGGGCAGCCAATACGATTGTGCTCGAGAACGTTAGTTTCGGTTACCGCACAGGCGCCTGGGTTCTGCGAGCCCAAAGCATGCGCGTGCCGGCGGGGGCACTGGCGGCACTCGTCGGTCCGAGCGGTGCAGGCAAGTCGACGATTCTTCGACTTGTAGCTCGGCTGTACGCTCCGCAATCTGGACGGGTCGTGGTGGGAGGCCTCGACCTTGCGCATGACGCCTTGCACTACGCACGCCGTTCGATGGGCATCGTACTGCAGGAGGGGGGGATGGTGGCTGGCTCCGTGCGCGACAATATCCTCATGGGACGTAACCACTTGAGCGAGGTCGCCATCGAGCAAGCACTGGAGGCAACCGATCTCATCGACCTAGTTCAGTCCCTGCCGGCGGGCTTGGACACTCAGGTTTCCGAAGCGGGAATGTCGCTGTCAGGCGGGCAGCGTCAACGTCTTGCGATCGCACGCGCAATTGCTGGCGGACCACCCATCCTCGTGTTTGACGAGGCGACCTCAGGCCTCGATCCGCACACGGAGCATGTTGTGCTGACGCGGATTCGGGGCGCGTACCCATTGACGACAATGCTGATCGCAACGCATCGTGAGACCATCGCCCATCTCGCTGATCAAGTTTATTGGGTCGGCGGGGCACAGATTCGCGGTGGCCAGAGCCACTCTGTGATGATCGAGACTGATTCGGCGTATCGCGAGTTCTGGGGGTACGGAGCCCCGCAGGAGCGTTCTCTGGCTTCCTTAGCGCGCCAATGACTGACGCTCCACATGCGCGCTATCTGCTATCGGACGAGCACGTCCCATTCCATCGTGTCGTTTCACGCCCGATCCGCATAGCGCTGGGCACGGTCGCGCTCTCAATGGTCGTTGCTGCCATATTCATCGCGAAGGCGACAGGTACTCGTGTAATCGTCGCGATTGGGGTCCTTGAGCCGGCGCAGCTCGAGTTGGTGCGCACGCCAGTACGTGGGCGCGTCGAGGCCCTGCTCGTTGCGGATGGCGATTCGGTCCACCGGGGCCAGATCGTGGCGCTACTTGAATCCTCCGCACAGCGCAACGCGGTCGAGCGCCTACGCCGTACGGTGCGGCAGCGCGTGCTCGAGCATCAAATGTCGCGGCGCGCGGCCGAGTTCGACCAGATTCGTTCTTGGGAACAGGCTGTCCAAGCGCGGGTGGAGCTCGCACAGGCGCGGAGTATGTTGCTAACTACGCTGGTCGATTTTGGCGATCCCCGGCCGATTGATTCGGTCTTGGTCGATCCGAATGCCTTGCCAGTCCGCATAGAGAGCGCTCGCGGAGCAGTCGTCGCAGCGGCATCACGGCTTCGGTCGGCACTCAACGACTCCGGTCGCTTCGCGCTGCAACGCGACGAAGAGGTACGACAGTCGCTCGAGCTGGCGAGCTTGCAGGCGGAGGTCCAAGAGCAGGAGGACCAATTGCGCCGATTGACACTGCGAGCGGCCACTAGCGGCGTGGTGATGGGTTCTCGCCTTGACGGTCTGCTAGGCGCCATGGTTGACGAAGGCGACATTCTCCTGAGTGTAGCGAGTAGATCGAAATGGGAGGTTCGCACCTACGTCCGCGAACAGGATGTGCCTGCGATTCGGATCGGGCAATCTGTCACTCTAGAGATTCCGTGGGAGTCGACAGTGCAGGCGCGCCCGTTGCGTGGGCAGGTGATCGCGGTCGCGACGGCACCCATGGTCCGCAGTGATCAAAGAGCTGGTCTAGAGCTTGAGAACCCTGCGGACCCACGTTACTTGGTGCGTATTGCACTACGCACACCACCACGCAGCGGAAGTGGGGAGACCTTAGCTCCCGGGTCCAGCATGCGGGCACATATCGTGGGGCGTCGTAGGTCCCTAGCCCGAGTGATCCTCGATCAGCTAGGGGGTCGCTAAGTGTAGATGTTAAAGAGGTTGGTCCCAAGGGATGGGAGTTGCAAGTTGAGATTGCCGAGGAGATCCCTCGTAATCGCCAGAGCCCATATGAAGATCCACAAAAATGCCTACTTCACACCGTTGGCGCGATACGAAGTTGTGACCCGCGTGGAGGCGGGCCAGTCACAGGGGACGATTGCCGCAGCGCTGGGCGTCTGGCGCGAGGCTGTAAACATGTGGTACCGCCGCGTGTTACAGGCGGCCGAGCCTGCGCAGGCAGCGCCCGACCGCTCTTCGCGGCTGCAGACGTCGACGACGCGCATGCGGCGGCCATCACCAATATGAGATTGTATAGAGTCACCAAGCCGAACTGCGCACGTGAGAGCTTATTGCGAGGCCCGCGTTGACCTCGTACTGGCGCACCCGCGCGCTCGATGACTACCTGCTTTTCCAGTATCTCCGACGACGCTTAAGCAGCTTGATCAACCTTCCCCCCGCCTCCAGCCTGCCTGCTCCGCTGTGATCAACGCACTTAGCAACTAGAGCTAACCGACCAGCGGGGGTGTCATGTCGCTCTTCTGACGGTTTCGTTCCCCGTTGGCGCCGCTTCCGGCACCCGAGTACTGGAAGTGATGATCAGCGCCGTCGGCGAGGGCGGGGTCGGTAGTCACGGTAACCACGACTGGGACAGCCGCTCGAAGTGCTTTGAAGTATTCACAACGCGTTGTAGCCGATACGTCGCGAAAGAGGTCGTCGCAGACCAGTACCGTCGGACGATAGGCAAGCGCACGGGCGACGCGAACAAAGTCTTGCACCGAGATCGGAACCTGCTCCATGCGCATTCTGCTCACCGTCTCGGAGGGGATCTCCAGCGCCAAGGCAATGCCTGATGCTTCAAGAGCATCCACGATCCGGTGTTCCTCAAGCGGCCACGGACCATACCGAATGTTGTCGGCCACCGTGCCAGGAAAGAGCAGGCTTCGCGACGAGGCAGCGAAAGCGTGTGCACCTACCTCTGTTGTCGTAGATCCAGTGTTCTTGGCGTCGCCCCAAGTGAGCGGGTCGCCGTCTCCGTCGGTGAGCGGTTCAGCTAGAAGGAAATCAACATACCGAGTGCCCTCCAACGCCGAGACAGCGGTGATGGCCCACCACAGACCATGGCGGACATGAGGTGTATCTCTGGCTGGCAATGGGTGGACGGCGAGGTCACGCAGCAGTTGTGCGATCAAAGTCGCATCAGGTGGTGGCGGTTGCCCAGGGGCACCGCTGTGCGACTGTAAAGCGGCACCCCGGCCGAGTTCGTGGAGCGTCTCATCTGCCAATCTCTCAGGAGCCCCGACGTCGTTCACGCCACCGTTCCCACTTAGGCGGGATGACATAGACTGCCAAGTCGCAGCAAGCACAAGGTAGGCGCTGAAGGCTGCGGCCCCTGTAGCGACCGCAGCACGGCCTGTCCCAAGTTCGACGAGCATTCGTGCCGCGAACTGCATCCCCACAAAGGTGGTTGCGATGCTGATGGCGTACGCCGCGCCACGCCCCAAGCGTAGGAGTCGCTGGGTCTGCCGGTACGTGCTGTACAGGGGCAGCCACCGAGCAGCTAGCCAAGCCGCCGCGCGTGCGGTGCGCAGACTCCAGTCATGGTGCAAGTGCGTGGAAAGCAGGTGTGCGCTCGCGCGGTGCGCGATCGCCGCCCGGGCGTGCGCGGCCGAAACCAAGACAGGCAGGAACACGAGCAGCAGTGATACTGCGAGCAGACCGACCACCATGGGGCCGAGAGTTGCAAGCCCGAGTAGCGCAGTCCCTGACAGCCACAAAGCCGTCGGTGAGGCTGAATCGCGATGGAGTTGCAGTGCCGCGCGCGTGGCCCCGTTGTGTGCCGCCGCAACAGCATCCAATGTCGTTCGGTGTCGTCCGGTACGAAGGTCGCGAAGGAGAAACATTGGATGCGGTATGTCCGCCCCTTGTGAGAACCAAGCCGCTAGCACGGACACAGCGACCTCCCGAGTCATCGCTAGGAGTGCGCACGTGAGTCCCGCGACGATCCAGAGATGGCTTGGTGTGTCGCGCGCTACCGTCGGCAGCAAGGGCGCAGTCAAATAGGCTGTCCCGTAGATTCCAACTACTGCTGCCGCGATCGCCCCGCCCCCTCGCGCGTGGCGCATGAGGCGAGCGCGCCACACGCGCGTACGTCGGCGCGGCGTGCGGGCGAACGACAATGCGATACCCGATGTCGCTCTCCAGAACTCGTCGCGGCTGAGTCGAATGCGGCCCGCCGCTGGGTCTACAATGTCAATAACATCATGGCGATACCTTTCGAGCACCACGAAGTGAGCGTCCCGCCAGTGAAGAATCATTGGAGTGGCGATCGCGCGGACGTTCACTTGCGGCCCGAAATGGACGCCCTCGGCGAACAAGCCATACTGCCGGCCGATATCCACCAGCTGCAGCGCGCTCAGGCCGTGTGGTCCGACAGGTTGCCCTCGATAAAGTTCTGCGCGTGACAGCGGCACGCCGTAGTACTCTGCAATCATGCAGAGGCAGGCTAAGCCACAATCGCGATCGGACCGCTGACGGATCGCTGTTATTGACATGCGGAACACTCACCGCACGTCCGCGATAGGCTGGCGCGCAATTTCGCATCGCGCGCGACACTTCTTCGAACGGTGGAACGTCGTGAAGAGACCGTGGTAGGGCTGCAAAACGCCACGCCGACCGGCACCATCCGAACCGATCTGTCCACCGATGCGGAGCTCTCAGGCAGTCGCGTCATCGGATCGGTTTGCTTGCCGTGCTCTGATCGACAAACAGCAAAGCGTCAAAGGCGGGCGCGAGTCGGTAGCTCTGAAACCCGGGCTCGGCCGCGCGGGTGCCGAGACGGCGCATGTCATGAACTGCGCGGAACCAAGGGAATGTGCGATCCGATGCCGCGGCGCGCGCGTTAAGTATCGCGACCGGTATGCCCGCCGCGTGTAGCGCATGTTCGATCGACCCAGGCAGCGCAGCCGACAACGAAAAGGCGCGGTGCTCGTTGAGAGCATCGGCCAGGTAGGTGCCGCTGAACGTCGCGGTGCCGATCACCACAACCGTCTCGGCGCCAAGACGGGAAAGATACGCGGTGGTCGAGTTTCCGACGCGCTCGACGTGTGAGTGGTGCGCCCACAAGATCGTACGACCTGGCCGACCAAGATGCCGCTGCGCCCATCGCACATTCACCGCCATAATGCTGTCGCGCAAACGGTTGCTTGAAAGTGGGTTCAATCGTTGCCGTGCCGCTTGCAAAACCAAGTCGGCGTAGTGCGCACCCCATGGCACTCGCCCGCCATCGCGGGGCTTTTCGTTGAGAAGTCGTGCCCCCTGCTCCGCCAGTTTCGCCCACTGCTGCATGTCGGCCGCGCGCGGCGAGCCGTAGGCGCCTACGCCGCGCAATATTGTGCGGATCTGCGCGTATACTGCAGTCGCTTGTGTCCGGGCGGGCTCTGCCAAAGTCGACGCCGCGGCCATGGCCGAGTCCACAGCAAGGGTTGGATCCTGCGAGTCCATACCAAAAAGGACGATATCAATACGTTTGGTGCGTTGCAGATCCCGTAGGCGCTGGAGGACACGGACGAACTCCTCAGTTTGCCATGACCACATGCCGAGCGAACGAACGAGCGCTTGCGGATTTCCAACTCCGTCTCGAACGTAGGCGTTGAGACGTTGGACAACGCCAAAGTTCGCCTCAAGTCCGACCTTGGTGAACGATCGGTGTTCGAGCAAGTACGAGAGAACTTGTGCATGCACTTGCTGAAACTCTGTGGTACCATGGATCCCATCGCCCAGCGCAACCACTCCGGCGCCAGTGATAATTCGGTCAAGTTGCCTCGCCGCACCTTCGGTCAGTGGTTCACCTTGCAGCGGAAAAGGGGTTAAGTGTTGTCTGAGGCGTAGCACGTCAGCCGGGGAAGGAGCGCGTGATGCAATCAACTGATCGAGCGACTGCCCGCCTATGGCGACCTCCAAGGCGTCCGCATGCACATCGCCCGGGCCGGTCCGCCACAGTCCAACAACGACGCTAGCATCGCTCGCGCGGATGGGGATCGAAACGGAGACGTCCCGCCACTCCGCCGTGCGCTGCGCAAGCTGCTGAACCGCGATGCGGTCACTAGGAGCGCTGAGCGGACGCGGGCCGACCCCGGTCCAGACGACCAAGCTGACTGTGCCGTCGGCTCCGGGTGCCCACCGCAGCTTGGCCGAAAAACGAAGGAGTTTCCCAGCCATCCCCTGTGTCGAGAGGCGCTGGTAGACCATTACGGTGTCCATACGCCCCCCGTTAGCAGGAAGAGGTGCGAGAGTGGAAAGGCGTAGCCAGCAGTTCCCGTGCGCCGCTCGAAGTGTGGTACCCAGTTGCACACATTCACGGCTGACAAAGGCCGGTGGTGCCGACGGTGCCCACGCGAATGCCGTTCGGGGCAACACGCCGCTTTCCCGCTCCATGCTCCCATTGAGAGCATCGGGGGACTGCGCGATCAGTTGCGTTGCGCCGACGATCAGGGTTGCCAGAGCGCATGGCAGGGCGAAATAGGAAAGCCCGGAAGTGGACGGCATTTGGCGGTAGGTGAGTTGTATAGTGCTGAATACGGCAGATCCCAACGATCATCCAGTGGACAGTGATTGTCCACCTTCGGTGGCAACCAAGCGGCGACAACCACTCATTGACACTGCCGCATCTTGGTTCGGAGTGACCCCCCACGACTCTCGGGCCGAGTGCACCGTGCGATGCAAGATGCCCCTCTGAGGCACACCACAGGCAGCCACCACAGCAAGTCAAGTCTAGCGGATCCACCCGTCTTACTCGATCTCACGTTGCGGCATGGTTGGCACGACGAGGGCGGCAAGGGAAAGCACATGGTTGAAGGCATTCACGGAGAGGGAGAGCTGCAGCCGGCCATCGGTCCTACTGCGGCACAGGACGCTCTGAATGGTCCCACGGTCCAGGGGGGATGTTGAGGGCGCAATAGTGATCGCTGCCAGCTTTGGCTATTCCGTCAGGCGCGTGTGGCCGGCAAAGGGACCCCCTGCCGGAAGGTCAGCCCCGCCTCATCTACACAACAAAAGCCTCGACTCTGGAACCACCCTCTCCCAAAGACTTCCTCTCCTCGTCCCCCATATCGAAGTTCGAGAAAATGTCGTCAACATGTCCCGGTCACGGCGCGATGAGGAAACCGCAATACGCAAAGTCTCACCTCGCGGTACCGAGCACGTACACCGTCACGCGCCGGTTTGCAGCCTGATCAGCACCAAACCTCGTGGTTGCCCCAAGCGCCGCGATGCTCACCTGGGCAGGCGGCACGTCATACTTCTCAAGGAGCCAGCGAGCCACCGCGTCGGCCCGAGCACGACTTAGCGCCGCGTTTCGCGAACGCGCGCCGCGCTGGTCAGCAGCACCGACAAGACTGAAGAGCACAGGTTGCCCACGATACTGGGCCAGTGCCGCGTCGAGTTGCAGTAGTTGTTGGGCATTGGGCTCGGTCGCGGCCTCGTCGAACATAACCACCACGGTTGCCAGCGGCGTGTAAAGGTCGCGCAACGTCGGGCCTCGGAGTATTGCGAGCGCCCGAGCCACCGTGTCGACTCGTGCCTCGATGCGCACGAGTGCTTGCGCCACGCGGTCGGCCCCGTTTCCTCCCACATTACTACCGTCGGCGCCCGGGCGCGGCGCGCCGGCTAGTAAGACCCGCTGCTCCTCCATCATTGCCCGCAGCTCACTGAGAGACATAATGAGCGATGCGCGTTCCGGTCCTATCGTCGCTCGCAACGTTGCTATTTCGCGGCCAAGTGCGGCGAGTGCGTCTGCATCGCTGGAGCTGTGCTCGGGCCGCAGTTGAGACAGCAATCGTTCCATAGCCTGTACGAGCGCTGTGTCGCCTGCGGCGCGGGCAGCATCGCGGATGGTCAGGTACGCCTCCGGTGCCCCAGCGACGGCGAGCGCCTCCGCGAACTGCTCCGTCGTCAGCGCTCCGGCCGCCCTGAGTCCGCAGAGATTGCGCGTCATCACCAGTGACTTCCACGCTTCACTTGATATCTTGGCGTTCTCGACGGCGGTTAGGCGCGTGACCGGTTCTAGGCGGTTTCGGCGCTCCGTCACCTCGTACTTCTCGACGAAGATCGGGCGAAGGTTGGCGCAGACCCCGCTGTCTGCACCGAACGACTTTGGCCAGAGCCCGTCTATCCCGGCTTGGCGGTTGTGCCCGAAGAAGCATCCCTGCAAGACAATTGCGATCAGCGGTGTGAACACCGCGCGTGGGCGGCGCAAGCCGCAAAGCCACGCAAGGGATCCCCACCCGGTCACTGGCGGTCCTTAGCCATCGAGATGGATGGCGGCGACGCTTTCGCGCTGTCCGCCGGCTCTGGCGCGTTCAGCAGCTGTTGGCCGACTTGGTACATGGCTCCAGTAGCAGGCAGTAGTATCTGGTTGGGATAGAGCATGCCGACGCCGTACTCGAAGGTAAGGTTTCGGAGCATCTCGGCCGCCAATCGTGTATTTCCCGCGACATGCTGGGTGGCGTACTGCACTTTGCCAGCACTGACGTTTAGGTCCGCAAGTGCGCGTGCTACCACCTCAGGAACCTTGAGCTCCACGCCCGCCACTTTGGCGCGCACGGTAAGCAGATTGAGGACGGGCAGGGCTGCCACCATGGTATTCGTCGAAGCCTTGGGCAGGCTGGCGCCGTCGGCATAAGCCTGCTTTAGTTTGGCTTGATGTGCCTGTCGGGCACTGTCGAGCGCCACTCGCTTTCGCTCCGTGGTGCCCTCCATCTCTAAGACTCGGTAAAGCGCGTTAAAAACAGCGTCCAGTTCGGCGTCTAGGTCGTCGAGTACGTCCTTCCCGATATCTCCCAGCTCGCGGTCGCGGGCGAGCCGGACACGGCACCGGTAGCTGCTCTGATAGTATTTCAAGAGGAGTTGATCACTTGCCGCAGCTAGCGCGCGCGCCGAAGCCGAGGCTCCCAGTGTCCCAAACTGCGACTTAAGTTCGAAGAACAGTGAGTCGCCATTCAGTCGCTCGAGTGAACCACACGTCTTGTCCGCGTCGCTTCGGAGCTGTCCGAAATTGATCGGGATAGGTGCGTCCTGCTGCGAGGGCGGCTTGGTGCGAGAAGACGGTGACCGACCGCTGCATGCAAGAGAGGCGCTGATCGCGAGAGCGCCCACAACCGTTGTGAATTTCATAGACGACTCCAGCTGAAGAGTGAACATCTGAGCCCATTCTGGTAGCACGGACGAAGCGTACGCACACCGACGGCGCGGTTGCCGACGATGCGGAACCCGCGACGTCTATGTGCTACGACGCACAGAAGGTATAGCCCGACCCCAAAGGATAGCAAGATCGAATGAGGGGTGCCCATCAGGCGCATAGCGCGAGCTCCTGCCTGCAAGCTTCTTGCCCGTCGCGACTTGCTTCGCGCTCCTCGTCTGCGACGAAGTGTGGACACTCAGTATCGATCGGGTAAGCCTTGTCGAGCTCGCCAAGCGTCAGCTGTTCACAATAGGTGTGCTGCGTGCTCTCGAACTCGATGTACGCGCAATTGGCCGCCGTTACAAGGGTAGCGATACCCTCTTCGAGCTCCCCTCGCTCTCCCAGCCGCTCTCAACCCTCTGGTGGAAACAAAATTCGCGCCCATCACAACGTACACCGTGCATTTGTATGTGACGCTCGGCCGCAACTCGCAGTGCTGCGCCGTCGGCAAGGCGCGGAAAATATCGTCAACCTTGTCGGCGTTGGCCTTGATGCTGCTGCCCGAGGCATTGATCAGTGAGCTGCCAATACTGTTGTCGAGCTCGTTTGGTCGTTCGGTTCGGATGTTCCTTCGGGCAAGGAAACGGACGAGCCGATTTGTGGCTGTCTCCTTGAATTCGACCCGCTTACATGGGGCCTCGGTGGCCATCAGGTCACTGGCCAACACCCCCCCGTCAGTCACGTGCACGCTCACGCCTACGCTGTTTCACCCCTCTTTGGAGTGGGGGTGGAGAACGCGAGGGTGACTTTCAGTCGTGAAGGTCCCCCGTCCTGACTTGATTGTGTGCCCAACAAATGTGAGACCCCCTTATCGACACGCAAGTCAGCTAATTGAACAGGACGTGTGAAGACGTTGCGCCCGATGACGCGCCCGTCGTTAGTGACGAAAGTTTGGCGGTGATCTTGTTAGGACCTCTCACGACTTTCGTCGACAAAACGGTGAGAACTTGTTCATGTCGTGCTAACTTTTGGATTGGGCCGCGTGCGTGGTTAACAAAGCACAGTTGGCGGTCTCCTGCAGGACTGCTGCAATTTCGAGGACCGACGACGAGGACTCGGCGTGATGATTGGCGACACTCGTCGGGTCATCATGTGGATGCCGTCGGGCGCCGCAAGCGAGCCAATCAGACCATCATCCCCTTCGCTTCACCCAGCGCCGTTCGCAGCTTCGGCTTGAGGGCCATAACGAAAGGTCTCACGGCGTCAATGCGGAGCACGCTGTGCTCAGTGCCTGAGCCAAGGGATGACTGGTCCCGGCCAGTGCATGATCGAACTGACGTTCGCAACCCGAGTGCTCCGAAGCCCGTGCGATAGCGCAACAGGGGCAGAGGCTGCTTGAGGAAGTTCAATGGTCGATGCGGTGTGAAGGCGCATATCAGAGTGCTGAGAGAGCCGTCGCTTCGCGATAAGAGTGCTGCCGATACCGCCGTTATGGCTTTGGTGACGCGATTTCGAGTGATGAGGGAGGCCTCTCGGCCGCCGTCAAGCGACTTCCACGCCGTTCTCGCGGCGTGTGAGGCTACCTACGGCCTAGGGTCAGGCTTGGGGGGAGGCGTCGCAAGAACACGAGATTGTACGCGGTGCACGCGATGGTCACGATCCAATCAACGCGCGCCCTACCGCGATGCTTCACCTTCCGCGGGCCGGCCACGATTATCACCCAGCCGAACACCTCCTCGCTCTTCTTGCGCGTGCGCTGACTGATCGTGCAACCCGCGTGCCGCGTCGTGCTCCCGTCGACGGCACTGCCCTTTGCTATTTCGGAGAGATGCTGCGCGGACCCAGAGGCCTGCGCGCTCTCCACGAAGTCCCGGGTATTGTAGCGCCCTGTCCGCGCCGACGGTGGCACGCGGCGCCGTGCCTGCGGTCGCCTGCTACAGATACACGGCATCTTCGACTTCGGCGCGCCCACTCGGACTACTCACGCTCGTGTTCACGACGTGGTAGTGACGATTGTCAACGAGTCCACTCGCTTCGTACGCAAGGACTGACGACGGATTCGATATTCTGCGCGCCATGCGGGCGTCAGTGTCCCTGACCGACTGATGCGTGGCGTTGCTAGGCTTCTGGCCGTGGTAGCTGGCGCAATAACTGCCGGAATCGATTGGGCGTCCGAGTCGTGGTCCTTGGGCCGGACGCACTTCTGGCTCGCCCACGCTTGGAGCGGAGTGCCATCCACCGAAAGGTGCTCACCCGAGAGCAGGCGCGCCTGCTCCGCCGTGGCCACAGCAGCCTACGTAACGTGCCACCAGCCCACTTCCGGGCCACTGTGGCAATCACCGCCAGCGTCTCCAGTACCGCATAAAGTGAGTCCTGCTGGACCAGGTTTGGGGGCTAGACCAAATCAACCACTGACTAACAGCACTGCTGGACCAGCAACTAGGGTCATGTCATGAGACGCTGTCAATATCGCACAAAGTCGTTGACTCACTGGGAAATACATGACCAAGGTCGCGATGATGCAACCAGTAGGTAGCCAATAGTGACAAGAGTC
The DNA here is from genome assembly GCF_002483225.1 of Gemmatimonas sp. UBA7669. Taxonomy (NCBI): domain Bacteria; kingdom Pseudomonadati; phylum Gemmatimonadota; class Gemmatimonadia; order Gemmatimonadales; family Gemmatimonadaceae; genus Gemmatimonas; species Gemmatimonas sp. UBA7669. Next base: position 110,374 of record NZ_DLHL01000003.1, read on the forward strand.
CAGCGGTGATCGATTCACCATTTGTCACTGATGCTGTCACCTAAGTCGCATGTACCGAGTTCCTCCGAAAGCGCGCGAGTTCGGGGACAGTTGTACTTCTTCGACGATGGACGCCCTCCTAAATGAATCAGGAGAAACGGGCAATGCTAGAGATTCCTCTCGCATAGGCGGCTCCCTCGGCAAGCGTGCGACGAGTTGCTTGCAGGCGTACGGCCGCCAATTGGACCGTAAGTGGATACTCGTGGAGTTCTGCTCGAGCCGTAAGCACTAAACCATCTATCAGAGGTCTGCGAACATCTCCTCGATACTCCAGTCGCTTACTGGTACACGGAACCCTTCGGCGTGTGCCTCCGGACCATAGTTTTCAGGAGGTTCAACCAGAACCTGCAGAAGATGTCGTAGCGAGTCGACCTTCTCTGCATGCTCAGTCGTAAGTGCCTCTGCCCAACCGGTGAATCCATCGATCACGTTGATGAGTCGCGCCGAACCACCATGCCAATCGCGAAAATCGTACGGATCAGGGAATTCATTCTCCTTCTCGTCATATTGAGACTTGAGATAGAGCCCCTCTGATAATGCCTCATCGGTAGATGACAGTAGGCCATCGAGGATTCCCTTCAGCGTCGTCCGTGTGACCAGACTCTCCACGAGCAGTGGTTCAAATGCTCGAGCAGCATTGAGTAACGCCGCGCGCGAGACTGACGAAGCAGAATGAGACCTTGCTGCATGTCGCACCTCATCGGCGAGCCACACGACTCGTGGCATCGGCGAGCAATACGGCACCAAACGGCGAAGCTCATTGAGAACGCCCTCCGCTTCTTCAAGTCGCAGCGAGCTCGGCGACGCAGGAAGAGCTGTCCTGCAGCAAGCATCAACGACAGCGCTCAAGAGAATGCCAGGTTCTGACGAAGCCCACTCGCTACGGACGTCCGCTGGGGCCACTACCGCATCGTACTCAATCTCTGCGCCAGTAGCAACGACGAAGTGCCGCTTCTCGAGAGGCCGTAGTTCAGCCGCAGCGGTGAGAAGATGTCGAATCTGCGCGACATTCTGTGCATGCTCTACGAGAAGAACGAACCTCTGCCCCAAGAGCTCAAGTTCGTTCGAACCCTTCGGTGCGACCCCACGTCCCTGATCCTGAGCGTTGCTGGCATCAGCTCTTAGTGCACGAGCGACAGCGCTAAGCGTGTCAATGCTTGCAAGCTCAAAGTAGCGACGGCGCCGCTCTTCGTTCTCACGATGCCTTGCGATGACAAAATCGCGAATGCTCGGATGTGCGAAATCAACGTCACGCTGACCCGGCCAAGGCGATGCTATGCGAAGAAACCCCGGGGAGAGGCGCTCAAGTGCGGTTTCAAAGTCAAGGCTGCTCTCAGGACTCTTAGCCGTGTACGCTTCGTACTTGGTGCGAAGCAACTCCTCCGAGGCGGGGCTGGCGTGATGGAGCACGGACGATAGGACGGCGCGCTCCGATTCCGAAAGGTTGTCGTACGCTTGCATCCACCGCTTGCTCGGATTGGACAGGAACTGCCGAACATCATTGGCACTAACCTCCGGTGATCGGAGTACAACTTCGGCTAACGCGCGAAGCCTTTCAGGAGTCACGTTGGGGTGGGCGACAATCTCACTGGCCATTTCGCGAACCAACTTGCGAACGTTCTCAGGAAAGTCTTGCCGTTTGACGTGATTGTACAGCATGCCTGCTCGCTCGCGCTGTGTGAGCTCACCAACCGCAACGGTTAGACCGTGGGCGCCTGGAAACTGCTCCACGGCCTCGTCTAGACGTAGCCGATCTAGAGCGGCACCCATCACGTACGTCCTACCTGTCCAGATGAGGTAGCCGTTGGGACGTAGGGTTGCGAGAACGTTTGGTAGTTCGCGACTCCAGTCGTCAGCTACAGAGATGTCAACAGAGACGGATCCAAGCGCATCATCCGCCACGAAAAGCTGCGTTGTGTCGTGCTTCCTGACCCGATGTATATCCTCGGGGCGGCGTACCGAGTAGACCTCGACATTTCGAGCTGCCGCCTCCAACGCAAGCGCTGCAGCAATGGTGCTCTTGCCCGCTTCTGGAGCACCGTCGAGCACAAGGAAGTGGTGTGTTTGTAGAATGACTCCAGCGTCGTGATATGCGGAGGTTGCTACGAATGCACCTAGATGCTGACGCCAGCGCTCGAGGTACGCCGCGCTCGCGGACAACGTTGCCGAATTGACTACTTGTGCAAAATCGGCGAGCGCAAGGAGCTGTGGGAAAGAACGACGGACGTGTGGGTGCACGTCCAGTAGCTCGCAAACGTCTCGGCCATCGACGACGGCGAAGTGTTGGGCGACGTTCGCGTCCTTCGCGATCTGATGCAGAGAGTCGCGGTCGTCACCTGAAAGCGGGACGTTCGTGATCAGAACGTAGTTGTCTAGATTGAGTTGTAAGTTCCCACGGCGCCTCAGGTTCGCGCGCATCTCGCTCCGAAAGGAGTTTCGTAACGATGCGATGGCCCCTTGCACCAGTTCGCCTTCGAACTCGGCGAACTTCGCCTGAAAGATCCAGTGTCCCGACCACTGCTCCTCGGCACTTGGAAAAGCGGCGACGCCCCGATACTCGGCGTCCCGCCCATTGTCACGCGAGCCACCGAAGGCGCTCACTCCAGGACCGATCACGGCCTTTAGGAGCGTCTGCGCCAAGGTTTCAAAGCCGTACCAGCCGAGGCTGTGAAGCGGATATTTGAGCGCCATAGAGGTGGTGGTCAGTCTTAGTACATCGATGCGATCCGCGAATCTGGCTGACTACCGGCGGCCAAGGTTCGCGTGGATCTCGCAAGCTTCCCTCGGCAAGCAGACAGCATAAATCTGTACTCGGGCGGTGCATGACCCTTGGTCCAAAATGCAAGAAGTCGTGAGTAGAGCTACACTGCTTCTCGGGGGTGTTCGACCTGACACAAAGCGGCGAGCTTTCTGGGGGTCAGCTGCCCAACGGCGCCGAAAGGCCGGGCCTTCTTGTAGTCGATGCGCCACTCCGCGATCCCCTGCTGCGTGTGGGCGCGATCGGCAAACTGCGTGACGTTCGGGTGCACATCGCGCGGCTTGTCGCTGAATCACTCGATGTGGCTGTTGTCGGTGGGATTGCCTAGCTTGGTGTAGTCGAGCTGGGCGCCGCGCGTGCTCGCTCAGTTGCCCATGACGCGCGACGTGAAATCGGTGCCGTGATCGAAGGTGATGGAGGTGGGCTTGCCGTACGTGAGGATGGCGCTGTCGAGCGCCGAATTCACCGCACTGCCGTTCGGACGAAACGCGGCATCAAGGATTGAACTCTGACGAATCCTCTGATCGTCCACGGTTAAGATGCGTAACGGGCGCACATTCGCAAGCACATCATGGACGAAGTTCATGCTCCAACGCTTCGCCGAGCCTGTCGGGATCGGGGCTCTGATGCGGCGACCACCCCAGTCACCCCAGCGCGATCACGTACTGTTGTGTGGTCTCGTCCAGGTTGAGATGAGAAAGGTCTTTCCCCGGCTGGTCGTTGCGGCGGATCTATGGGGAGACGGGCGGGTCCCTCCGGCGCCACCGCGGGTGGCGAGGCCACCGACTACTCACTCACTGGGCGGGCTCCGCGCCGAAAGGCACAAATGACACAGCAGGTAACCTCTTCATCGCGAAATTTTTCAGCACCCTGCTAGAGGAAAGCGTCACGTATGGCGACGTCAGCATGCGGCTGTGCCGGCCGCGACATCGTAATCTGCTGCGTCCGACATTCCTTCATTTCGGTGATCGTGTCATGGGTCGGGCGCATTTCGTGAGTTCGTGCGTCTAGGCGGGCGTAGGTCGTCTGCGGGGCCGGCGTAAGACCCGATTTGTCACTATTCTTGTCACTAACAGGACCCGATTCTCTATGCACTCACGACGAGTGGCTTGCCAAGTCATTGCCAGCACTGCAGTTCAGGGTGAACGTGTCTGATATACGTCGGAAGCTCACTTTTGTGGTGTCCCCGATCAGGTCATGACCATGCACATCGAGTTTTCGGGCGCTGCCCGTGAAGTGACAGGCTCCTGCCATATCCTGCGCGTCGGCAAGCGCACGGTGCTGCTCGATTGCGGCCTGTTCCAAGGCAAGCGCAGCGAGTCCCGAGAGAAGAACGCAAGAATGCCGGTGCCGGTCGAGGAGATCGACGCCATCGTGCTCAGCCACGCCCACATCGATCACGCCGGCCGGTTGCCGTATCTGGTGGCGCAGGGCTACAAGGGCACCATCTGGGCCACGAACGCCACGCGTGATCTCTGCGCCATCATGCTGGCCGACTCGGCGCATATCCAGGAGAAGGACTCCGAGTATCTCGCGCGGCACCGCAATGAGTTCGTGGAGCCGCTCTACCGTATCGAGGATGCCACGCGCACGCTCGAGTACATGGTGGGCATGCCATACAACAAGTGGTTTGATGTCACCGACGGCGTGCGCGCGCAGTTCGTTGAGGCGGGACACATTCTCGGCAGTGCCTCAGTTGTTCTCGAACTGCGCGAAGGCGAGACCTTCAAGCGCCTCATTTTCAGTGGTGACGTGGGTCGCGCCGGTCTGCCCATTATCCGCGATCCTGCACCGCCTACGGGCGGCGCGGATGTGATCATCTGCGAAAGCACCTACGGCAATCGCGATCACGAGTCCGTGGACGGGGCGCGCGAGCATCTCGCGCGGGTGGTGCGCGACACCGCCGCCCGCGGCGGTCGCGTGCTCATACCGGCGTTTGCCGTGGGTCGCACGCAGGAACTGGTGTACGATCTGCACCAACTGCGGCGCGAGGGACGCATTCCGGAGATCCCGATCTTCATCGATTCGCCGCTGGCCACCGACGCTACGGCGGTTTTTGCCATGCATCCGGAGACTTACGACCAGAGCGAGGCGTTGGTGCGACGCACGTCCAACCTGTTCGGCTTCCCCATGGTGAAATTCACACGCGAGGTGGAGGAGTCGAAGAAGCTGAACAGCTTGCATGGCCCGATGGTCATCATCGCGGCCTCGGGCATGGCCGAGTCTGGGCGTATCCTGCACCACCTGCGGCATGGGGCCGCCGATCCGCGCAACACCATTCTCATCGTAGGCTTCCAGGCCGAGCATACCCTTGGGCGGCGCATTGTCGAGCGCCGTCCGGAGCTCAAGGTCTTTGGCGATCCGGTGCCACTCAATGCGCAGGTCGAAGTGCTGTTGGGATACAGCGCACACGCAGATCGAACCGAGCTGCGGGAGTGGTTGCACCACGTGCGATCGGGTGGCGAGGCCAGTGGCCGCGGCAGGCCGCATGTCCTGCTGGTGCATGGCGAACCCGAGGCCCAGGATGCCTTTGCCGTGCGACTTCAGGAGGACGGCTTCCGGGCGGATATTCCCGAACCGGGTGACCGGATTCCCATTTGAGACCGGGCGGTACGTGGAGTCGGCGCGGTCGATAGGGTAGTTTGGCCTGATATGTCCGCGAGCCGACTCCGCCTGCCGCGCCCCCGACCCTCCCGCCTCATCTGGCGGGGACTGCTGGTGTTGGTGGCCGGCTGGCTCGTGTGTCTCGTGGCCATCGCGGGCTGGTCGCGTCGTTCCTCCAGCGCGTCGGCCGATGCCATCGTTGTGCTCGGCGCGGCCCAGTACGGTGGCCGACCGTCGCCCGTATTGCGCTCGCGACTGGATCACGCGCTTGGGCTGTACAAGGCCGGTCGGGCCCCGCGCGTGGTGCTGACTGGCGGACGTCGACCGGGCGACCTGATCAGCGAAGCCGCGGCGGGTCGTCGCTATCTCGTGCGTCGCGGCATTCCCAATGACCGCATTCTGCTCGAGTCCACCGGTCGCACGTCACTGGCGAGCATGCAAGGCGCGGCCGATGTACTGCGCGGCCAGGTGGACTCACTGGCAGATCGCCGTCCGCGCGTGCTCCTTGTGAGCGACCCGTTTCACATGCTGCGCCTCGACGTGCTGGCCCGCATGCAGGGGCTCGCGCCACTCTCGTCGCCCACGCGCACGAGCCCCATCAGCGCCAACACCGTGGTCCTGGAATACATGCTGCGCGAGTCGGTGGCGCTCCCCACCGACCTCGCGCTCATGGTGTGGCTGCGGCTTAGCGGCCGCCGCGTGGACGAGTAAGGTCACGGCGCGCCGGCCGCACGAGCTCCACGCGGCCGTCGGGATGCACGCCGTACAGCGGCAGGTCCTTCACGTCGGATTCGAGCTCGACGGTCTGCTGACTGACGCCAAACGGGAAGGCGTACACGGGAGCGGTGACGGTGTACGGATCGGCTGAGGCCAGATTGACGGTGTAGCCAAGATCCTGCAGCGAGCCCACCGTGATACGGCTCAGTGGATTGGCCACATTGGCGTTGAGGCTTGGTGTCATGAGCTCGCGTCCGAACACGCTCTCGCGCCAGTGACTGTCGCGCGATCCGGCACCGCCCACGTTGGCCACCGGCACACCGGGCCCTGAGTAGAGTACGGTGTTGACCGCGTTCAGTTGCTGGCGTGCGGCAGGTCCGGCAAAGAAGCTGGTGTCAGTTCCCGCTCCCACCAGCAGCGAGCGCTGGAAGTTCCACAACGTGCCGATGCCGAACACGTGCCCCATCTCGTGCAGGATGACATCCTGCAACTGGCCGCGTCCAAGCAGCAGGTCCATGTCGGCGGCGTCGAACTCCATGATGCCGGCCACGGTGAGCCGCGTGCTGGTGTTGAACAGACAGGGACCGGCCTGACCCAGCACACCCAGCGGACCGTCGATGTTCGTGATGCGGGCGAAGATCACCACGTCATCGATGGTTTCGTTGACCGCCGGCAACCACTCCTCGCCGCAGAAGCCAGCCGGACGATTTACCAGCGTGCTGTGCACACGGCCGACGATGATGGAGCGCCACTTGGCCGCGGCCTGCGTGAAGGCGTTTCGCACGGCCGGCGTGGCGCCTTCGCCAATGAAGCGCACATCCACCTTGAAGAGTGACGACACCACCGTGGCCGTGAACGTCGCGGACACCGACGGCACGAGTGTGCTCGTGGCCACCAGCGTTTGAGTGGCCGCCGTGCCCAGTGTCCAGCTGCCTACAAAGGCCGTGCCGTTGGCCGGGTCGGTCAGCACGGTGCCTCCAGTGACGCTGCCGGAGTTGGGACCCGGCGTGAACGTGATGGGCACGCCCCCCACCGGATTGCCGAACGCATCGGTGACACGCACACCCGGCGGCGTTGCCACGGGCACACCATCGATGGCCTGCTGATTGTCACCCGCCACCTTCACGAACTGCGACGGCGCACCCGCTCTGGCGTTCACGCTGAACGTGGCGCCCTGTGTGCCAAGGGCTGTGGCGCGAAGGAACTGCTGTCCTGCCTGCGGACCCAGGGTCCACGCGCCCACCGTGGCGATGCCACTTGCGTTGGAGGTTTGCGTGCCGCCAGTCACGGTGCCGCCACCCTGGGTCACCGTGAAGGTGACCGCGACGTTGGGCACGGGATTGCCGTACACGTCCTCCGTCCGAATGGAGGGTCGCGTGGCCACCTCGCTCCCCACCACACCTTCGCCCGCCTCCGCAGACAGTCGGGTGAGCTGCGCCACGGGCCCCGGAGCCGCGGTGGCGGTGAAGGTCACCACCGGCACCCCGTCGGCCGTTGCGGTCAGTGTCTGAGTGCCCGCAATAGGACCCAATGTCCAACCACCCGAGCTGGCCTCGCCGTTGCCCGCTGTGCGCACGGAGTCGTTGACGACTCGCCCGCCGCCGCTCGTCACGCGCCAGCGCACAAGCACGTTGCGCACCCCTTTGCCCTTGGCATCGGTGATGCGCACGGTGGGAATGGTGGGCGACACTGACGCCACTTCCGAGCTGATGGCGCTCGTGGTGGTGGGCTCGGCGGCCGATGGCACCTGCGGATCGCTGCCGCAGGCGGCGAGCGCGGCAAGCGCAAGGACCAGCGCGGCGGATGTGCCGCGACGCATCAACGGCATAGGCACGACGGGAAAGGCACAGGACATTTCTGTTCGGACCGGGTGGTGTAAAGTGACGGACGAAATGCGGAAAGACGCGAGGACGGGGTTTCGGGTTTGTGTACCAGCCTCAAATATTGACCCATGCACATCCCCGTCGAGAGCCTTCGGCTCCCCAATGGTCTGCAGGTGGTGTTGTCCCGAGATCACACGGCACCCATCGTGGCCGTCAATCTGTGGTATCACGTGGGATCCGCCAACGAGCGGGAAGATCGCACGGGATTCGCGCACCTGTTTGAACACATGTTGTTTCAGGGTTCGGCAAACGTCGAGGCCAACGAGCACTTCGAACTGGTGCAGCGCGCGGGCGGCACGCTGAACGGATCGACCTGGCTGGACCGCACCAACTACTACGAGACGCTGCCCTCCCATCAATTGGCACTCGCTTTGTGGCTGGAGGCGGACCGGATGGGACGAATGTTGCCAGCGATGACACAGGCGAAGCTCGATACGCAGCGGGATGTGGTGAAAAACGAGCGCCGCTGGTCGGTGGACAACCAGCCCTATGGCACGTGGTGGGAGAGACTGCCGGCGCTCACCTTCCCGCCGTCGCATCCCTTCCATCACTCGCTCATCGGCTCCATGGAGCACCTGAGCGATGCGTCGCTGGAAGATGTCGCCGACTTCTTTCGCACTTATTACACCCCCGACAACGCAGTGTTGACCATCGCCGGTGACTTCGACCGCGAGGATGCGCTGCGGCTGGTACACAGCTACTTCGGCGAGTTCCCGGCCGGCAGCGATCGTCCCCCGCTGCGCGACATGACCGTGCCGCCGGTGTTTGGTGACACGCGACGGGAGGTGGTGCCCGATGCCGTGGCGCTCCCGCGGGTTTTCGTGGCCTGCCGGACGCCCGTGTTCGGCAGTGACGGCTACTACGCCGCCAGTCTGGCCGCCGCCGTGCTCGGTTTGCGCAGCGGTTGCCGCCTGGAACAGTCGCTGGTGCGCCGCCAGCGCGTGGCCTCGCAGGCTTCGGCCTTCACCTACGACCTCGCCAAGGGCAGCGACCTGCTGGTGGTGGATGCCACGGCCCATCCCGATGTCACCGCCGAGCAGCTGGAAGCGGCCGTCCTCGCCGAACTCGACCTCATGCACACGCAGGGCGTGACCGAAGACGAGGTGCAGCGTGCACGCGCCCTCATCGAGACGGGGTTCGTGACCAGCATGCAGTCGGCCGCCGAGCGCGCCGACCAATTGTCGCGCTTCGCCACGTACTTTGGCGATGCGTCGCTCATCAACACGCAGGTGGCGCGCTATCAGGCGGTCAGCGCCGCCGATGTGTCACGACTGGCGCGCGAACGTCTGGGTCCCGACAATCGGGTGGTGCTGCTGTACGTTCCGGCGGATGGCGCCGAAACGGATGCGGAAGCGCAGGCGATGGAGGTGGGGGCATGAGCACCGTCACGCAGGGTGACACCACCTCGGCGCCAGCGCGTCCGGGTGCTGGCACGCCACGTCCCTATCGCTTTCCCGCGTTTCAGACGCGCATTCTGGCCAATGGCCTGCGTCTGATCGTGGCCAACGTGCCGGCCTATCCGGTGGTCACGATGTTGGCCGTGGTGGAAGCGGGCGCTACGCGCGATCCACGTGATGTGGAAGGGCTCGCCCAGTTCACCACGCGCGGTCTCGCCGAAGGCACGCGGGACATGGACGCGCTGCAGTTGGCCACGCGTCTTGAAATGCTTGGCACCACCATCGACACTGGTGCCGACTGGGACTCGGCCATCGTCCAACTGACGGCGCTGGCCACGCGCGTGGATGATGCCATGGCGGTGCTGGCCGAGGTGCTGCGCTATCCGGCGTTTCCGGAGCGGGAACTCGAGCGCATGCGGGCTGAGCGCCGTGCGGATCTGGCACAGTTGCGCGCCGAACCGCGCGGCTTGTCCGATGTGTTCTTCTCGCGTCTGCTCTACGATCCGGCCTCACGCTTTGCGCGACTCGCTGGCGGCGATGAGCGCAGTGTGGAGCGCCTCACGCGCGAGGCGGTGCTGGCGTTTCACGCCGAGTACTATCGGCCCGATGCCACGGCGCTGATGCTGGTGGGCGACATTGACGTCGAACACGCAGTGCGCCTGGTTTCGCAGTGCTTTGGCGACTGGAGCGGATCGGCGCCGCCGGTGAGCGAGCCACTGGCGGCCTCACGTTTCACGGAGCCGCGCGTCCATCTGGTGCACAAGGCCGATGCGCCGCAGTCCGAAGTGCGGGTGGGTCATGTGGCCATTCCGCGCCTGCACGAGGATTACTTCCCCGTGGTGGTCATGAATGCCATCCTCGGCGGGCTGTTCTCGTCGCGTCTCAATCTCAACCTGCGCGAAGCTCACGCTTACACGTATGGCGCGCACTCGGCCTTCGATTGGCGTCGTGCGGCCAGTCCGTTCGAGGTGTCGACGGCCGTGGAAACGGCCGTCACGGCTGATGCGCTGCGCGAGATTCAACACGAGATTGCGCGCATCCGCGAAGCGCCGGTGAGTGAGGCCGAATTGTCGCTGGCCGTATCGTATCTCATTGGCGTATTTCCCATTCGTTTTGAGACCACGGCCGAAGTGGCTGGTGGCCTCGCGAATGTGGAGATCTTCCGTCTGCCCAGCACCTACTTCGATACGTATCGCGAGCGCGTGCAGGCCGTGACGGTGGACGATGTCTTGCGCGTGGCGCGTACGCACCTCGATCCGTCGCGGCTGCAGGTGGTGGTGGTGGGTGATGCGCACGCCATCCGCGAACCCATTGCCGCATTGGGGCTCGGACCGATTAGCGTGTACGACACCACCGACGACGATCCGCGCTGATCCCCCGTCTTCTCCTCACCCCGTCTCCACCCGACGTGTCGCCAACCCGAAAGTCTGCGCCCACGCGCGCAGCGGTCTCCACGAAGCTCGTCAAACCCCCCAAGTCGACGTTCTACGAAGTGCGTCGTTCCAAGATCCAGGGCCGCGGCGCCTTTGCGGTGCGGTCCATCCGCAAGGGTCAGATCGTGGACGAGTATTGGGGACAGCGCATTACGCACGAGGAGGCAGACCGGCGCTATGACGACAACGAGGGCCGGCATCACACGTTCCTGTTTGTGCTGGATGACGACACGGTGCTCGATGCCCGCTTTGGCGGCAACGATGCCCGGTTCATCAATCATTCCTGCGATCCCAATTGTGAGACGGAGATCGAGGATGGGCACATCTACATCAAGGCGATCAAGTCGATTGCGCCGGAAACGGAGCTGACCTACGACTATCGCTTCGAGTGGCAGGACGAATACGAGCCGGATGACGTGCGCTACTACGCCTGCCGTTGCGGCTCTCCCAAGTGTCGGGGGACGATCCTCCGCGTGCCGGTGTACCTGCGGCCCACCATCCGGAAGTGGCTGGCTGGCGAGGATGTGGCCAAGCCGCGCAAGCCGGTTCGGAAGCGAACCGTAAAGTCGGCGGACAAGCGGGAGAAGCACGTGGCCCATCCACATGTGGCGGAGCGCCATGCCACTCGCAGTACCAAGGCGTCCAAGACCACGCGCCCGTCAGCAAGAAAGTCAGTCAAGAAAGCAGGGAAGAAGTCTTCCTCGCGTGCTTGATGGGGCGGCCATGAGCAAGAAGGCACCGGAACCAACACCGGAAACGAAAGTTCAAACCGGCAAGGTGGGTGGTACCCGCGTGTATACGGGGCGCATCATCTCGGTGGATCTGGACACCGTCCGTTTTCCGGATGGTTCAACGGGCCAACTGGAGATGATCCGGCATCCGGGGGCCAGTGCGGTGGTGCCGGTACTGCGCGCCGACCTCCCGGACCCGGAGATCCTGCTCATCAGGCAATACCGGTACGCCGCCGAACAGTACCTGTATGAGGTGCCGGCGGGTCGGCTGGACGCCGGTGAGCCGCCCGAGGTCTGTGCGGCCCGCGAGCTGCGCGAGGAAACGGGTTACCGGGCTGAACGCATCGTGCCGCTGTTCACGATGTACACGACGCCAGGCTTCACTGATGAACGCATTCATCTCTTTGTGGCCACCGGGCTCACGGCAGGGGACGCCGAGCGCGAGGCGGATGAGTTCATGGAGCTGGTCCCGATGCCGCTGTCCCGGGCGCTGGCACTCATCGAGGAAGGCGCCATCCAGGATGCCAAAACGGCATTGGCGCTGCTCTACGCCGCGCGCTTTGTGCTGACCTGACATCCCACGCTCAGCCGCGTCTCGCTCCGAGGACAGCCCCATGTGGCTGTCCTCTTTTTTGTCCACTTTGAAGGACGGTGAGACGGCCATCTGGACGTTTGAGAGGACGCGTGCGCCGCGTCACGTTCTACGTAAGCTATTGAATTACAAGTACTTAACAGAAGATGTTCCCTTTTGTTCCCCGCGGCACGCCCCATGCACTATATCAGGATGCGCAAAGCCTGGCACTGCCGGACAGACCGGATGGCCGCCTAAGCGTCGCGAGGTAAACTACTCGCGTCACCGCAGGATGGAGGACGGACCCATGGCCGAACTGGCTCGTACGCGACTGACCACCCACGCCACCGAAACGGTGCCGGTGCGTGAGCACCTGCGCACCCTGGATGACGGCGATGTGGTGTCCGCCTTCCTCGCTGGCGAGGAGCGCGCGTTCGAGGAGCTGGTCGACCGCTATCAGGGGCGGCTCCTCAACTTCATCTACCGCACCATCGGCGATCGTGATCGCGCCGAGGACCTGGTACAGGAAGTGTTCATCCGGGTGTACCGCCACATCGCCCGCTTCGATCGCTCCAAGAAGTTCTCGACCTGGATCTATACGATCGCGTCGAACCTGGCCAAGAACGAACTGCGCAATCGCTCGCGCAATCCGCTGGTGCTGTTCCAGACCATCAAGGCCAAGTTCGAGGACGAGGAGCGTCCCCTCCAGTTCGAGGACGTGCACACGCGGCCCGACGACCTGTTCCGGAAGCGCCACCTGCGCGAGATGGTGGAGCAGTCGGTCGGACAGCTCCCGGCCCATCACCGCGAGGTGTTCGTTCTGCGCGAGCTCGAAGGCAAGTCCTACGAGGAGATCGCTGAGATCACGGGGGTCAACCTCGGGACGGTCAAGTCGCGGCTCAACCGGGCGCGGACGGCGTTTGCCGATATCATCGCGCCGCTGGTTCGCTGACGGGGTGGAGGTTCTGAGGAACTGACGGTGTGAGGATCGGAGGATCCGGGGATTGGAGAGCGGCCAGTGGGGACCTGTGTACTGACGGGTCCCCACCGGCCGCCCTCTTATCCTCCAATCCTCCGATCCTCACACCGTCAGTTCCATGGACCCCTGTCTCCTCCTGTTCTGGGCTTGCCCCACCCCCCTCCCCACTGCAAACTCCGTCACCGGAACCCTCCCCCCGTGGGTCGGGTACCTTCCCCTGTCCCCCAACCCGCGATGCGGTGGGAGAGGGCGCATTCAGGGGTAGGTGGCTTCCGCGACGGACGATGGACTGCAAGCGTTTCCGCAAGAATCATCTCGGGTATCTCGATGACACCCTGCCCGGCACCGACATGGCTGCCGCGCAACGTCATCTGCTGGCATGTGAGCGCTGTGCCGCGCATGACGCGCTGGTCCGTCGCTCACTCATGGCCGCACGCAGCCTGCCCACCCTCGAGCCCAGCGCTGACTTTCAGGCCAAGTTGCGCGCCCGTCTCGCGCAGTGCCGAGCCGAACAGCAGGCGGAGGCACTGAATCACCAGTCGGTCGGTGTCACCGACACGATGCTGCCCTTGGTTGCACCAACCACGCGGGTGGCGCATCCCGTGCGCACCGCCATGGCCGTCGCCGCTGGAGCCATGCTTGGGGTGGTGGCCTGGCAGAGTGTCCGGGAGTCAGCCACGCCTGAGCTGCGCATGGCGCCGGTCATTGCCTCGACGCCAGCCATTCCAGCCTCGCCCTATGTATCCGCCGAGCTGCTGCAGGCCATGGCCACCGGCAATCCGGTTTGGTCGGCGGCAATGGTGGTGGACGACCTCCCGGTCACGTTCGTGAGCACCAACTACACGTTCGACGCCGGCCGCTGAGAGCCGGATCTGTCGCTCGGCGGGCGGGTTTGATGCGCTGCTAAATTGCCGACATGCCGCCGAAAGCTGCTCCCCGCGAAGCCTCACCCCTGCGAGTTGTGCAGGCCGCCGTGCAGGCCCGCGCGTTCGAGCCCGTGTACTACCTGTTCGGCGATGACGATTTCCTGAAGGAAGCCGCCGTGCGCGACTTGCTCGACGCGGCCATCGACGCGTCCACGCGCGACTTCAATTGCGAAGTGCGCCGCGCCGGTGATCTCGATGCCGAGACCTTGGGCAGCCTGCTGGGAACACCACCCATGTTGGCCGAGCGACGGGCCCTGGTGTTGCGCGACGTCACCGCGCTCAAGAAGGCGGCGCGCCAGCAACTCGATCGCTACTTGCAGCGTCCGGCGAGTGACACGCTGCTCTTGCTCACCTCGCCGGCGGGCACCAAGGCTGACACCGCGCTGAGCCAGGCTGCGGTCGCGCTCGATTTTGCGCCCCTTACCCCGGAGCGCGTGCGCAAGTGGATTACGCATCACGCGTCCACCGTATTGCAGATGACCGTGACCGATGACGCCACGCAGCTGTTGCAGCAGGCGGTCGGCAACGATCTGCATCTGCTGGCCGCGGAGCTCGACAAATGCGCCAGCTATGTGCAGGGGGAAGCGTCCGCTGAATCCGCAGCAGAGGCACACACGGTCATCGACGCTGATGCGGTCTCGGCGGTCGTTGGTGTGCGGCGCGGTGAAACGGTGACAGACTTGCTGGATGCGGTGGCGCGACACGATGCAGCCGCTGCGACCCAGCTGGTGTCGCATGTGCTGGGTCAACCCAAGGTGACCGCCGTGCAGGTGGTCATGATGTTGAGCACCCAGGCCTTTGCGCTGGCGTATGGTCGGTCACGCCGCGACGCCGGAGTGCCGACCAATCGCCTGCCACAGGAATACTTCGCCTTTCTCAAGGAAACGGGTGGCTTTCCGGGACGCCCCTGGGGTGAAGCAGCGTCCGCGTGGACCAAGGTCACCGATCAGTGGAGCACCGAAGCCTGCAGCCGCGCACTCACGCTGTTGCTCGAAGCCGATCTCGCACTCAAGGATACGACCGTGTCGAATGCGGAGCAGATTCTGATGTCGCTGGTCCTGGCCCTCTGCGCCACGCGTCGTCGGCGGGCGGCATGAGGCGCCTCATGACGATTCCGCGGGGTGTGGTGCGCCTGCTGTGTGTTGCCGGCGCACTGGCGCCTCTTGGCCTGTCGGCCCAGCAACCTGTGACCCAGCCCGCTGCCACCGTGTCGGCCGCCATGGACCGGCAAATCAGCCGCGCGCGCGCGTTGGTGGAGAGCGGCGAGGGAGCTGATGCGCGCAATCTGCTCGACTCACTGGTCCAGGCAGCGCCAACAGCGAGCTTCGATCTGGCGGAAGCGCTGTACTGGCGGGCGGTGTTGTCCGAGCGCATGAGTGACGCAGAGCGCGACTGGAAGCGTCTCGTCATCGAGTCGCCGTTGTCTCCGCGCGCTGCGGATGCCCTGGTGCGGCTTGGCGAGCTGGATTTGCTGCGCGGCAAGCCAGCCGACGCGCGTGTGTATCTCGAACGCGTGCTGCGCGAATTCCCGACTGGCGTGCAGCGGTCCAAGAGTGCGCTGCTCGTGGCGCGCACCTGGTTTGACGAGCGGCAGGATGCCAAGGGTTGCGCCGCGCTCGCTGCCCTGCAGGCGGAAGGGGTTCCCGAGGGGGAACTCCGCATGCAGGCCGGTGATCTGGGGCGGCGGTGCACGGGAGCCAACGCCGTGAATGCGCCGGCGACAAAGGTAGAGGCGAAGGCAGAGGCGAAGGCAGAGGCGAAGCCAGACAGCAAACCCGCCGAGACGTCGTCAACGCGTCCCGCCGACGCCCGCTTCAGTGTGCAACTCGCGGCATTCGACACGCGCCGTGAGGCCGAGGCGGCCGTGGCGCGCTTGAGCAAGGCCGGCGTGGACGCGCGGGTCGATGGCAGCGACAAGCCGTTCCGTGTGCGTCACGGCTACTTCACCACGCGCGCGGCGGCCAACGCGCAACTGGCGGCACTCAAGAAGCGCGGACACAACGGATTCATTGCGGAGCTGACGCCATGAGTGGCAGCGGCACGCCGCTCATGCAGCAATACCGCGACATCAAGGCGCGGCACCAGGATGCCATCCTGTTCTTCCGGATGGGCGACTTCTACGAGATGTTCTACGACGACGCCGAAACCGCGTCGCGTGTTCTGGGACTCACGCTCACCTCACGCAACAACGGCGGCGCTGCCGAAGTCCCGCTGGCCGGTATTCCGGTCAAGGCGGCCGCCGACTATCTGCGTCGATTGGTCAGCCACGGTCACCGTGTGGCCATCTGCGAGCAGGTCGAAGATCCGAAGCTGGCCAAGGGCATCGTCAAGCGTGAAGTCATCGAGACCATCACGCCGGGTGCCGTGTTTGCCGACGACTTGCTCGACGGTTCGCGCGCCAACTACGTGGTGGCGATCGCGGCCGGCCGTGACACGATGGGTCGCAGTGCCGGGCGTGATGCCTCGGCTGACCTCGCGCGTGACATGGTAGGTGTGGCCGCTGCGGATCTCTCCACCGGTGAGCTGCGTCTGTTTGTGGTGACGCCGGCCGATGTGTCGCCGGTGCTGGCGCGACTGGCGCCGCGCGAGCTCCTGCGGGTGCGCAACAGCGAAGACGCCGTGCTGGAGGCGGCGCTCGCCACGCTTGATCGCGTGCTCATCACCGAGCGCGATGGCTGGGAGTTCGACGCCCAGCTGGCGGCTGACGAACTTGCGCGGCAGTACGCGGTGCAGAGCCTCGAGGGCTTCGGGCTGGGAGTCTCCGACAACGCGGCCATAGGCGCTGGTGGCGCGCTGCTGCGCTATCTGCGGGAACTGCAGCCTGGTGGGCTGCCGCATCTCGCACGTCCGGTGGTGGAGCGTCCGGGCGGCATCATGCCGCTCGACGAGATGACACGGCGCAATCTCGAACTGGTGGAGTCGCTGCGTGGCGGGGAATCGCGTGGCGACGCGAGCGGCACGCTGCTGTCCGTGCTGGATGTCACCACAACACCCATGGGCCATCGCCTGCTGCGGCAGTGGTTGCTCGCGCCGCTGCTGGCGCGCGACGCCATCGAAGCCCGGCTCGATGCGGTGACGGTGCTGGTGCGCGACCCGGTGGGTCGTACGACCTTGCGTGACGCCCTCGATGGTGTGCGGGACGTGGAGCGTCTGGCCAGCAAGGCGGCGGCAGGTCGCGCCACGCCACGTGAGCTGCGCGCCCTGGGCGATTCGCTCACGCGGCTGCCGCAGGTGGCGGATGCCGTGCGTCGTGTGCTCGCGCACGGCAATCAGGGTGGGGCCAGCGGCGGCGTCCTGGCCGGCATGCTGCACCACTGGGATGATGGCGCGGACCATGCGGCGCGTATCGTGGCCACCTTGGTGGAGCGGCCGCCACTGGCCATCGGCGAAGAGGACACCATTGCCCATGGCGTGGACGCGGAGCTCGACGAATTGCGCGAGTTGCGTGATGGCGGCAAGGACGCCATTGCCACGATTCAGCAGCAGGAGCGCGCGCGCACCGGCATTGCCTCACTCAAGGTGGGGTACAACAAGGTGTTCGGATATTACCTCGAAATATCGAACGCCAACCGGCATCTGGTCCCCGACGACTATCAGCGGCGACAGACGCTGACGGGTGCCGAGCGGTACGTCACGCCGGCGCTCAAGACATACGAGGAAAAGGTGTTGAGTGCGGCGGAGCGCATCGAAACGCGCGAGCGTGAATTGTTCGATGCGCTGCGCCGTGACGTGGGCGGGGCGGTGGCGCGCTGGCAGGAGGTGGCGCGCCGCGTGGCCACCATCGACGTGCTGGCGGCCTTTGCCGACGTGGCCGAGCGTGAACACTATGTGCGGCCCGAGTTGCACGAGGGCTTCGCGCTTGATATCGTGGCCGGCCGACATCCGGTGGTGGAGCGCATGATGCCGCGGGAGAAGTTCATTCCCAACGATCTGCAGCTCAGCGACGAGGCGCAGCTCATCGTGCTGACCGGTCCCAACATGGCCGGCAAGAGCACCATTTTGCGGCAGATCGGGCTCATTCAGTTGCTGGCGCAGGTCGGTGCCTATGTACCGGCGCGTCGGGCGCGACTGCCCATTGTCGATCGCGTGTTCACGCGGGTGGGGGCGAGCGACAATCTCGTGCGCGGTCAGTCCACATTCATGGTGGAGATGAGCGAGACGAGCGCCATTCTGCACACGGCCACGAGGCATTCGCTGGTGCTGCTCGACGAAATCGGTCGTGGCACCAGCACCTACGACGGCGTGAGCATCGCGTGGAGTGTGAGTGAGCATCTGCACGACGCCATCGGCTGCAAGACGGTGTTTGCCACGCACTATCACGAACTCACGCAGCTCGAGAGCGAACTGGCCGGTGTCAAAAACTTCACAGTGGCCGTGCGTGAAGTGGGCGATCAGGTGCTGTTCCTGCACCGACTCATTCCGGGCGGCGCCGACCGGTCGTACGGCATCGAGGTGGGTCGTCTGGCCGGTCTGCCGGCCCCGGTGATCTCGCGGGCCAAGGAAGTGCTGGCCTTGCTCGAGGGCGAGGGCGAGCAGATGGCCGCGCGTCTCACCGCCGAGGGCATGCAGGCGCCGCTCAGTACGCGTCGCCGCGGCCCGCGACTCAAGCATCAGCGGCATGTCGACCAGTTGGGCTTCTTCGAGGCGCCGTCCGCGTCCGATCCGGCGCTGGCGCAACTCGCTGACGCCGTGGAAGCGCTCGACCCCGAGCACATGACGCCCATGCAGGCCTTGAGTACGCTGGCCTCGCTCAAGGAATCCCTGCACAAGAAGGCGTCGGTCTGATGCCACGAACGGCCGCGCTGCCGCGTGAGACTGGCGCGCCCCCGCGTCCCAGCAAGGCGGACCTGGCGGCGGCGGTGCACAAGACGGTGCCGGACCTCGTGGCACCAGGTCTCAGCGTGCTGTTCTGCGGCATCAATCCGGGCCTCTATACGGCGGCCCTTGGCCACCACTTTGCGCGGCCCGGCAATCGCTTCTGGCCGGCCCTGCACGGCGCCGGCTTCACACCGCGGCTCTTCAAGCCGTGGGAAGAACGCGAGTTGTTGCCGCTGGGCTACGGCATCACCAACATGGTGGCACGCACCACGGCGGCCGCGTCTGAACTCACCGCCGACGAATACGTGGCTGGCGGACAGCGGCTCACGCGTTTGGTGCGCGACTATCAGCCGCGCGTGGTGGCGTTCATGGGGATCGGGGCGTACCGTACCGCATTCGCGCGGCCCAAGGCGCAACTCGGCCTGCAGCCGGAACGCCTGGCCGAGGCCGCGCTGTGGGCCTTGCCCAGCCCCAGCGGTCTCAATGCCAACCACTCGCTTGCCGATCTGATCGCGCTGCTTCGTGCACTACGCGACTGGGTCACCACCTCCTGACCGTTCGGACCTTCCGCATGCCCATTCTTTCCACGCTGCGTCGCTCGCGCGCAGCTTCGCTCATGATTCTGTTCGCGACGCTGGGCCTCGTGGGCACGGCTGGCGCCTTCGGTGCATGCAGCGACACGGAGCGTGCGGCCGACGATACGGCGCCGGATTCCACCAGCGCGCCCATCGTGCGCACCCCCACGTACGGTTACGAGATCGTGGCCACGTATCCGCACGATCCCAAGGCGTTCACGCAGGGTTTGCAGTGGCATGACGGGCGCCTGTTCGAAAGCACCGGACAAGTGAAGGAATCAAATCTTCGCGAGGTGGAACTGACCACCGGTCGCGTGCTGCGTCAGCAGGATCTCGAGGAG
The DNA here is from genome assembly GCF_002483225.1 of Gemmatimonas sp. UBA7669. NCBI lineage: Bacteria > Pseudomonadati > Gemmatimonadota > Gemmatimonadia > Gemmatimonadales > Gemmatimonadaceae > Gemmatimonas > Gemmatimonas sp. UBA7669. The sequence goes on from NZ_DLHL01000003.1 coordinate 130,146, forward strand.
CCGTACTTCGGCGAGGGCATTGTCATTCTGGGTGATGAGCTGTTTCAGATCACCTGGCAGAATGGCAAGGCGTTCACCTACAACCCCAAGACCTTTGCTCGGCAGAAGACCTTCAGCTACGACGGCGAAGGCTGGGGACTGACCACCGACGGTTCGGCGGTCATCATGAGCAACGGGTCGAGCACCCTCATCTACCGCGACCCGGCCACCTTCAAGGCGCTCAAGGCCATTACGGTCACCGACAAGGGCGTGCCGGTGTCGCAGCTCAACGAGCTCGAATGGGTGAAGGGCGAGATCTGGGCCAATGTGTGGCAGAGCGAACAGATCGCGCGCATCGATCCGGCCACGGGCAACGTGCTCGGCTGGATTGACCTGACGGGCATCCTGCCAGCCATGGACCGCTCGGGCAACGAAGACGTGCTCAACGGCATCGCGTATGACGCCGCGCAGGATCGCATCTTCGTGACGGGCAAATACTGGTCCCGGCTCTTCCACATCCGCCTTACACCCAAGTCGTAAGGCGTCGGTCTCCGGTACGTCAGCGCAGTCGCACGAGGCTGATGCGCACGTCAGTCGGTGGCGCTGCCCCGTTTGCGCCCACGGAGATGACCGCACGCTGGCCGGCCGGCACCGAGAAGCGCAGGTAGCTGCTGGTGCCTCCGGCGAGTCGGATGCGTTGAGGCGAGCCACCCAGTAGTGTGCGGGTGGCAATGGGATACACGCCCAACGCCGCACCGCCACTGAAGCGCAGTCCCGGGAAGATGCTGCGGAAATTCCACGTCGGGTTGATGTAGCCCGTGGCCAGCGCGGCGGTGGTCGCGGTGCTGAAGTCATCCGCAATGAGCGACACGGTCCAATCGCGGAGATAGTCGGCAAAACGTCCCGTGGTGAGCACGCCCTGCAGGTTGCTGACGCCCACGGTGCGCGAGTTGACGAGCGCGCGCAGGAACGCGGACTCACCGGCCGCGCCCTGCCGCCCGGAGGCGAAGCGCAGGAAGTTCCAGATCGCGCCGCGTGTGGCCAGCGAATCGTTGGGCGCGTACGGTGAGTTGATTTCCGGTGCGATGAGGAAGTTGTAGAGGCGCGAGAAGTTCTGCGACGCGTAGTTGCGGAAGTTGTTCGCGCGGTCGGTCGTCCCCCCCACATCGCTCAGCGTGAGATTCTGTCGGATGGTGTAGCGCGATACGCGCAGATAGAGCAGCTCTTCCGCCACGTGCGAGAGCCCCTCGTCAAGCCAGGTCTCCTCGTTCAGTGCGGCGCCGGTGTTGACGTACAGCCGACGCGACGAGTTGATGAGGTGCTGCAGCTCATGCGCGATGGTGGTGAGGTTGAGCAGCGTCACCTCGTCCTTCGTGCGCCGGTTGCTGTTGACGACTCCATTGGGATCGGGCACGAGCAGATAGAACATCTCGTTCTCATTGCTCGCTGCGCAGGCCGGCACCCCGTTGCGCGCCGTCTTGGGATAGAGATCGCGCGCGAAGAAGAACCCGCCAATGGTGAAACCGCTGTTGGCCGGCGTAAGCGCGTTCACGGCGCGGGTGTAGAGCAGGATGATCTTGCCGTACTGACTGATGTTGCTCGGCGCGCCGAAGGCCGTGGTGTCGAGCGGGAAGACCAGCGTGTCGAAGGTGGCGAGAATGCCCGCGTACTCGGCGTCCGTGTAGCCACCCGACGGATTGTCGGTGTCGGTGGCAATGATGGCGTTGGTGCCCACCGCGGCCACGCGCGCGCTGCGCAGGTCGGCATTGCTGCAGGCACTGTTGGCGTTGACATTGAGCCGGAGCACGTCGCCCACCTTGGCTTCGGCCACGCTGCTCGGCCGCAGGCGACGCGTGGTCTCACGCTCTGCCCACCACTCCCGGGCATCGGCGGCGAGCGGCGTGAGCACGCGGCGTTCCAGGGCGCGTCGATCTGCCTCCACCTGCCAGGCCGCGTCGGCGTCGGCCGCAGTGGCCGCCTGTGGTGCCTCCATCCACCCACCGGACAGCAGGGGGCTGGTGGTTGAGCCCGCCTGAGCCGATGCCCCGAAGGACGCGGTGAGCTGGCCGGTGGTGCCCAAACCGAGTACGTCGCTCACCGTGGCGCTGCCAAACGAGGCCGACGTGGAAATCAGGGTCAGGGCGTATTCGCCATTGACGCCGTCTGGCGACTGCAGACAGAGGCGCACGGCTCCACTCGTGCTGGCCGGATGCAGCACCTGTCCAAGCGAGAGGACCTCGGGCATGAGATTGCCACAGAGACTCGAGCCCGCGGACCCTACGGTCACCGGTACCGTATCGGCGCGGCCGGCGCTTGAGGCAATGACCCCGGTTGTGCCCGGCGCCACGGCCGCCACCAGACCATTGCCGTTCACCGTGGCGACCCCGGGCTGCAAACTGGAGAAGCTGATGTCCTGATTGGGCAGGTCGTTGCCGAACTGATCGCGGACGGCGGCGCGGATACGCAGCGTATCCCCAACGCCCAGGGCCAGCGCGTCGGGTGTGGCAACCACCCGCGCTGCGGTCCCCGGCAGCACTGTGGCGGTAAAGGTAGTGGGGTTCACACCGGTCACCTGGGCGGTGAGTCGGCCGGTCCCGGCGAAGTTGCCCAACGTCCAGACCGTTGTGGCTTCACCGCGGCTGTTGGTGCTGCTGCTGGTGGGATTGGCGCTTCCGGAACCGGGACCCACATCCCAATCCACCCGACGGTTCGCCACCGGACGATTGTTGGCATCGGTGACCACCACCAGCAGCGGGGTGCTGAGGGCCGTCGCCACCACGCCCGTCTGCTGATTGCCGGCCTGTACGCGAATGTTGGTGGGAACTGGGCCGGGTCCGGCGGCATCACCTCCGCCGCCGCAGCCCGCGAGCCCAAGCGTCGCGACCAATACGGGCACAAGCCGGCGCAGAAGCCGGTGAGCCATATGTGCGTGCGCGTGTTGGGGAAGGAGGCCGAGGCGGAGAGTGCGGCGCATGTACCGGGAACGAACGGAGAAGAGAGGTCCGCGCCGATCCCGCGCTTCGCGCGAAGACCGGCCGGCGTGCGAGTCAAAGCTTGTGTCGCGGCGCCCGTCTGGCGAGAGCCAAGGGACAACTCGAGTCGGGTTGTGCAGGCCGGCGGCGGTTCGCCCCGGGATTGCCGGTGTACATTCCGACATGTCCATGGGCTCTTGCGGCGCTGGCCGTCGTGCGGGGCGGGTATTGCTGCTCCTGATTCCCCTGATGACCGCCGCCTGTTCCGAACGCACCCGGGTGGTACGATCTGGCGCTGATGGCTGGTTCCGCACGGGCCTGCCCGATGAGCAGCCGCAGATGACCAACAGCGAACTGCCATTCCGCTATCCCGTGCACCTGTTTCGCCAGCGGGTGCAGGGTAATGTGACCCTGCGCCTGTTCGTGGACAGCCTGGGTCGTGTGGTGACCGACAGCACGCAGGTCGTCGAATCCAGCGGTCAGGGTGCCTTCGACAGTGCGGCAGTCGTCGACGCGGCCCGTCTGCGTTTCCGGCCGGCCATGCAACGCGGCCGACCCCTGGCCGTCTCCCTGCTGTTTCCCGTGCACTATCGTCATCCCGAGGCCAGCGTGACGCCGAGCGCGATGCCGGATTCCGTGCGATAATGCGCACGATGATCCGTCAGGTGCTGCGTCTGCCTCCGGATCTTGCCAACACTCCCCTGTCTTCCCTGAACTGCCATGGCCGCTTCCCCCGTACTCAGCGCCGACTCCGTGGATGAACACCTGCGGCACCGCCGCCCCTATGACTCCGTGCTGGACACCATCGGGTGGACGCCGCTGATCCGCCTGTCGCGTGTGGCGCGCGGTATCCGTACGCCGGTGTTCGGCAAGGCGGATTTCTTCAATCCCGGCGGCAGTGTGAAGGACCGCATCGGCATGCCGATGATCGAGTCACATGAACGCGCCGGCACGCTCAAGCCGGGTGGCACCATCGTGGAAGCCACGAGCGGCAATACGGGCGTGGGGTTGGCCATCGCCGCGGCGCTCAAGGGCTACAAGTGCATTTTCACCATGCCGGACAAGATGAGTCAGGAGAAGGTGCGCCTGCTCAAGGCGTTCGGCGCTGAGGTCATCATCACGCCCACCGCGGTGCCGCCTGATCATCCGCAGAACTACGTGCAGATGGCCAAGCGCATCGTGTCGGAAACGCCGGGCGCGGTGCTGGCGGGTCAGTTCGAGAATCCGTCCAATCCCGCGGCGCATGTCGCCACCACCGGACCCGAGTTGTGGGAGCAGACGGGTGGTCGCATCACGCATTTTGTGGCCGGAGCGGGTACCGGCGGCACCATCAGCGGTGTGGCGCGCTACCTCAAGAGCAAGAATCCCAACATCAAGATCATCGCCGCCGATCCGCAGGGCAGCGTGCTGGCGGAGCTGTGGCGCACGAAAGGCGAGGGGCATCCCACCGGCGCGCCGTACAAGGTGGAAGGGGTGGGACAGGACTGTGTGCCGGCCACGCTCGACATGGACGTGATCGACGAGTTCATCAGCGTGGGCGACAAGGACGCGTTCAACATGGCGCGTCGCCTCACGCGTGAAGAAGGTCTGTTCGTGGGTGGCAGCGCCGGCATGATTGCCCATGCCGCGCTCACCGTGGCGCGTCGTCTCGATGATCCCGATGCGCTGGTGGTCACGTTCCTGTGTGACACGGGCGAGCGCTATCTCAGCAAGGTGTTCAACGACGAGTGGATGCGCGAGAATCAGTTGCTCGACGCGCCCATGCAGAGCATCGAGAGTGTGCTGGGCAGCAAGGATGCCAGTGCGCCGGCCATTGTGAGCGTGACGCCGGGCGCCACCGTGCGCCAGGCCATTCGTCTCATGGCACTGCACAACGTGAGTCAGGTGCCGGTCATGGACGGCACGGTGTGCGTGGGCAGTGTGGCCGAGTCGCAGCTCACGTCGCGCTCACTCGCTGATGCCAAGGTGTTGGATCAGACGGTGAGCGATGTGATGGATCAGCCGTTTCCCGTGGTGGAAGCGGAGGCGCCAGTGGACAGCGTCGCCAAGCTGCTGTCGAAGAGCAATCGGGCGGTGCTGATGCGCAAGGATGGTGTGGTGCAGGGCATCGTGACGCGGTACGATGTGCTGGAGCACCTCATGCATCGCTAGTTCTTGAGGATCAGAGGGAACAGATGGTGTGAGGTTCGGAGGATCTGAGGATCAGAGGGCGGGCCCGGGAGACACTCAATGATCGAGTGCCCCCGGGCCCGCTCTCCAATCCTTGTATCTAGCAGGGACCTGATCGATCGATAGATCTCTGAGCGT